>JAUXNL010000532.1 GCA_030684415.1 Moraxellaceae bacterium
CTGGGAGTGGGACAACATGAGCCCGTCCGACCGTTGGATGCATTCCCACAATGTGGTGCACCACACCTGGACCAACGTGATGGAAAAAGACCTGGATGTCGGCTACGGCATCTTGCGCGTCACCCCCATGCAGCCCTGGGCATGGAAATATCTGCCACAACCGATTTATGCGTTTTTACTGATGCTGTTTTTTGAGGAAGGCGTGGCGCTGCATGAGCAGGCCATCATCGACTGGGTAGAAAAGCGCAAGACCTTTGCGGAAATCAAACCCTTGCTGGGCCGTATCGGCCGCAAAGCCGGGCGGCAAATGCTGAAAGACTATGTGATGTGGCCGCTGGCCGCTCTGCTGGTGGCACTGCCCTTGTCCGCCTACATTCCGGCATCGCCTTGGCTGGTGTTTGGTCTGGTGGCGGGCGCCAATGCCATTGCCAACATCATCCGGAATGTCTGGGCTTTCATGATCATTTTCTGCGGCCACTTCCCGGCAGGCGTGCACACTTTCACCCCTGCACAAGTGGAAGGTGAAACCCGCGCGCACTGGTATCTGCGCCAGCTGCTGGGCTCGGCCAATATTGGCGGCGGCAAGCTGTTCCATATCCTGTCGGGCAATCTTTCGCACCAGATCGAACATCATCTGTTCCCGGACATGTGCAGCAACCGCTACCCGGAGGTTTCACCACGCGTGAAGGCGCTGTGCGTGCGTTACGGCCTGCCCTACAACACCGCCTCGCTCACGCGCCAGTTCGGCACCACCGTGTGGAAAATCCTGCGTTACTCGCTGCCGGGCGGCTCCGACATGATCAAGGCCTGATCCGCACGTCGTACAAAGCCGTCTGATTGGCGTCAGCGATACGCAATGAGGGAGGGTGCCGGAGCACCCCGAAGCTGCGCCTTGGGAGTTTTCTGGTAGCGGGCCAGAAAACTGTCGTCGCTATATTCGCCGGCATACAAAGCGGCAAGATCGCGCTGCATTTTCAGGAACAGATGTGCAGTCATCGTGGCATCGGCCAGCGCACGGTGGTGGCGACCATCCACCGGAATGTTGTGCACATCCACCAGCGTGGCCAGCTTGTGATTGGGCGCCCAAGGGTAAAGCCTGCGCGCCAGCAATACCGTACAGAGAAAATCCTGCATGGCTGGCGTACCGATGCGCCCGAGCTCGTATTGCCAGAATTTGCGGTCGAAGCTGGCATTGTGCGCGACCATCACCGCATCGCCCACAAATCCGGCAATGCCGGCCATGACTTCTTCTGGCGGTGGCGCCATGCGCACCATGAGCGGCGTAATCCCGGTGAGCTCCGTGATGAAACGCGGCACACGCAAGCCCGGATTCATCAGGCTCGCCCAGGAGCCGGTAATCTGCCCGTCTTCTACCATCACCGCCGCTACCTCCAGCGCACGGCCGCCGGCCTCCGGCATGAGCCCGCTAGTTTCAAAGTCGATGACAGCAAAGCGGCTCATTCGTAAACCATCCTTATGATTTAACAGCTTGCTGAAAAATGCTTTTCAGCAAGCTGATTCCCGGCCAAGGATGACCGGGTCGCGAACCAATCACGCCCAAGTGGTTGATTCAGCGTGAAGCGATTAAAGTCCTGACGCACCGGGATTCTGGCAGGCGCGGGCCGCAAGAGGAACGGCTGCCGCCCTACAACGGCGTGAATACCCGGATCATCCAGTTGGTCATGCGCTCGGTCGTGGTGGCGTCGCTACTGGCGCAACGTGGATCGGTTTTCTGCAGGGCGCGCACCGCCATGTCCGCGATCGGCAACTGCTCGCAGCCATTTTTTTTCTCGCAAATCATGTCCCACTCAGGCTTGGCACGCACATGGCAGGCAAAGCAATTGCCGCCAAAACGGTTGACCACATCGGCAAACCCGCGCTTGCGAATGACAGAGCCTTTTGGGCTGACGTCCAGCTCAAAGAATTCCCAATCTTTGGTGACCGGATTGAAGCCTGCCTCACGCTTGACCATGACTTCATTGGGGAACAACTGCACCACAGAGCCGGGCGGATACACGCCGCCGCTGGCTGAATTTGCCACTGCCAGCGTGCCTTGGAGATTGCCACTCAGGTTATCGACAAAAAATCCGCGAACCGGCGTCATGTCCTGCAGGCATTTGAAAGATTTTTCGGTAATGACCACCGGGCCGCTGGCAGCCTCGCCATGAGCTGCCGACACCAGAAAAGCCAGCAGCAGGCAGCCCAGCAGGGAGTATCTGTTTGTCTTGCAGGACTGCCGCATAACGCATCCTCTATGGTGTTGCTGTCGCTGACAGGGCGCCGTTCCCCCTGCACCTAGCCGCTCAGGGATTTCCGTAGGTCATCGAAGGGCAAGCCAACATCAGCGATCGGGGAATCACTCAGCCCGAAAGGTTTGGAGGCTTCAGCCACCTCCTGAAATCACGGCTCAAGCTTACCACCGCCACTTGAACACGCTCCTTATACGCGCCCGTCCAGTGCCTTCACAAGCCAACACGCGGCTCAACACTAGTCAACGCGCTTTGATGCCAGCATCCGTATCGTTTACCGTCTGCACTCCCGACTGCCAGCGCACACGCAGACACCGCATCATGACCGGCGACATGCACTTCCAGGCCACCTACTCGCGCATGATCGCGCGTGAGCTGCAACTCGACACGTCAGGCCTTGGTGAGCTGCTGGCTGGCACATCGCTGACACCGGGGCACCTGTTCCAGCTCGACCAGCAGATTTCTGCGCAAGACCAGTACACCATCATCCACAACGGCCTGCGCCTTTCCGGCAATCCGGCGTTCGGCCTGCAACTCGGCAGCCGCCTGCATGTCTCCGCACATGGCACGCTGGGGATTGCCATTTCTACGGCAGCAAACCTGCGGGAAAGTTTTCAGGCCGTCGCGCGCTTCCACAACCTGCGCGCACAATTCATCCGTCTGGATTACCGCGATGAAGGGTCGCGCTATGAGGTGAATCTCCGGCTACAAGTGCCGATGGATGCGGTCGGTCTTTTCCTGATGGAGGCCATGGTCGCCTCGACACAGTGGAACATCGAGTTCGTGCTCGGCCGCCGCGTAGCGGAAACGATTATCGAGCTGGGCTATCCACCGCCAGACCATGCGGCCCGCTATGCCGAGTACCTGCATGGCCAGTTTTCTTTCGGTCATGACAGCACCCGTATCAGTCTGCCCGCCGCGCTACTCGACACGCCCAATCCCTTTCGTGATGACGAGGCCTTCGCGCAGGCCATGCTTCAGTGCGAACGCATGGCCGCTGCTTTGCGCCCGAAGGAGCGCTGGAGCGAGCGCGTGAGCACCGTGTTGCAACAGCATCCGGGGCAGTTGTGGACGCTTACCGAAGTAGCAGCCGTCTTCAACATTTCTGCGCGTTCGCTGATCCGGCACTTGCAGTCCGAAGGCAGTTGTTACCAGGCCGTGCTCGATGCCGAGCTGCACCGCCAAGCCTTGCTGCACTTCGAGTCGCCACGGCATACGGTGGCGTCGGTGGCCGCCACGCTGGGCTATCAGGATGTGTCGGCGTTCCGTCGCGCCTTCAAACGCTGGGCAGGACAAACCCCGCAAGCCTGGCTCGCCTCGCGCCGTCGCTGAGCCCGGCTAGCTGCCCTCATGACAGCTCGTCACGGCTGTCCTTACACGGCAAATCCTCGGCACTTCGTCGCAAAGGGGGCTTATACCGCCAAGATGGCATAATCTGCACCCATCACGGCGGAATCAGGCCTCTTCCTGCGGTAGGCACCATGCGAGCCTGCGAGGGTCGATACCGGGAGACCCCTCCATGACTACTACACCCCAGACGTACCCTGATGCCACCGCTGCTGCCGTTGCCACCGACAACATGGCACTGCTGCGAGAACTGCAGACCAAGCCTGTCATCGCCTGGCCTACCATCATCATGCTGCTGTGCTCGATTCCGCCCATCCTCTATCTGGATTATCTGGCGATCATGCAGGAAATGAATGTAGTGACGGCGGCGCTGATAGCGTCGGTGTTTGGCTACTTCAGCTTCAGTTCGATTCACGACGGCCTGCACCGCGCCGTGTCGTCGAAAGGCTGGATAAATGAAATGGTCAGCATGCTCACCGTGAACCTGCTGTTCCCTTATCAGCCGATTGCCGTGCTGCGCTGGGGCCATATGCAGCACCATGTGCACACGGGGGATCCGGAAAAAGACCCTGACCATCCCACGGTCAAAAGCTTTTGGGGCATGCTGGTTCGTGGCCTGTTCTGGGCCGACGTGTATTACACCTGGAATTATTTCAAGCACGCCAGCCAGCGGCCGGCGCGCGAAGTGCGCAACGTGAAGTTGCATCTGCTGATTGGCGGCACGATCTTTGTGGTGGCATCGATTCTGTTGCCGATTGAAGCGCTGATTTTCTGGTTCATCGCTTCGCGTCTCACTCAACTGAGCATCGCGCTGGTGTTCATGTACCTGCCACATGTGCCACACCACATCGTGCAAAAAGACGCGCCCTATCAGGCCACGCTCATCCGTGAAGGCTGGGACTGGCTGATGACACCGCTGCTGGCCTACCAGAACTGGCATCTGGTACACCACCTGTATCCGAGCGTGCCGTTCTACCGCTACAAGAAACTCTGGAATGCCCGCCGCCAGTTTCATGAAGCGCAATTGCCGGGACGGGTCAGTGCGTTTCAACTGACGCCGGATGCGCAGGCACTCGCGGCTGGTGTGGCGCTAGCCAAAACCTCCGGTGTGCGCATTCGCGGCTAATCGTCACGGGCACCTGGCGCATGGTCACCGCCGAGCCCCACGTAGCAGGCGACCGGAAACCTCTGCTTGTCTGACCAACTTGCTGAAAAGCGCCCATTCCGGGCTTTTTCAGCCCGCGATTCCGGCACGTGTCCGGAGTCGCTCCGCGCTGACTCAATCACGCAAGCGTGCTTGAGTCGCGACCCGGCCATCCCTGGCCGGACCTCAGTTTGCTGAGAAAGGCCTGACCGGCCCGCGGCGGCCACGTTATCAGTCCAGCAGTCAAAGCTGTCTGACTTCGTGGCCGCCTGACGGTGTGGCTGTCGCTGTTTGCTGACAGGGCGGCGCCACAGCCGTCTTGGGAGGTGGCGAGCAAGGAATGCCGAAAGAAGCTGACAGAATGCAGCGCTCGGTGCAGGCTTTGCATCGGCTGGCGCCGCCACGGCTCACCGTGGCAACGCCAGCCGATGCCACTATCAGGCAAAGCCCGCCCCGAGGAGCGCGACATGAATCTGCAAGGAAAAACCGTTGCCGTCACCGGCGCCAGCGGCATGATTGGTGTGTATATCTGCCGCAGCCTGCTACGCGCAGGTGTCAATGTCATCGGCGTCGTCCGCAATCCGGCTAAAGCTGCATTTCTCGCCGATGAAGGCGTGATCTTCCGTCAGGCCGATCTTGCTGACACCGCCGCACTGACGCGTGCGTTTGCCGGCTGCGATGCCGTCGTGGCAAATGCGGCAATGTATGTCGCGCTGAAAAGCATGAGCGCTTGGGCCGAGCACGAAAAAGCCAATCTCGACGGTACCCGCAATGTTTTTGATGCCGCACACCAGGCCGGCGTGCGCCGCCTCGTGCAGATCAGCACCTTCGGCATATACAAATGGTCCGTGCTGCGCACGCTCGACGAAAACTCGCCGCAGCTCGATGGCGCACGCCGCCAAGGCGGCCCTTACCGCGCCAGCAAACAGATCAGCGAACGCATGGCCTGGGACATGGCCGCGAGCCTTGATCTTGAGCTGACAACATTGCGCCCGACCGCGGTGTACGGCGCCCGCGACGACAACACCATGCGCCAGATTTACAAGCTGCTGCGCCTGCCGGTGTTGCCACTACCCAGCATTTCCTTTCCGTTCGTATACGCCGGCGATGTGGCCGATGCCGTGACCGGCGCCCTGCGCAATGACGCCAGCATCGGTCAGACTTACAACGTCGGTGGCGCCGGCCATCAGGTATCGGATTTCCTGAAAGCCGTGGTAACGGCAGCCGGGCACGGGCCTGCTGTTCTCGGCCTGCCCATGCCGGTGCGCATCCGCATCGACAACAGCAAGGCCGAGCGCGAGATCGGTTTCCGCAACCGCCCACCCGCCGAGGCTCTGGCTGAGATCATCGCGGAAGATCCACCCCAGCACCGCTAGGGCGTCTGTGAGTCATCCCAGCTTGTCGAAAGGCTTGCATGTGTAGGAAGGGGTATTTGTCAGCACACAGTTGGCACTGATGACTTCAGCTTCAGCGCCTATCCCCACGCTCCGCGCCTACTTTTCAGCATCGGGCGCCTGACCTCATGACGGACACAACACCCGTCATGAGGCTCCCACTACCACCACCGCCCGCAGCATCGCAGACCGGGTACAATCGCGACACTTTCCCCTGCGCGGCATCCCCATGAGCATCAACTGGTTCCCCGGCCACATGAACAAGGCCATCCGCGAAATCCGTGACATCCTGCCCAAGGTGGATCTGGTCATCGAAATCGTGGACGCCCGCCTGCCCTACAGCAGCGCCAATCCGGTCATCGAGCAGTTCCGTGCCGGCAAGCCCTGCCTCAAGCTGCTGAGCAAAAGCGACCTGGCTGATCCGGCCATCACGGCCCAGTGGCTCGCCCATCTGGAAAAAGACGCCAGCGTGCGCGCCATGGCGATTACCACCGAGCACCCCGAACAGATCCGCCGCCTTGCCGAGACGTGCAAACGGTTGCCGGGCGTAAAGCCTGACGCACTGGGCAATGTGACGGCGCTGATTACCGGCATTCCGAATGTCGGCAAATCCACGCTGATCAACACGCTGGCAGGCCGCCCGATTGCCAAGGCCGGCAATGAACCGGCGGTGACGCAGGCGCAGCAGCGCATCGACTTGCGCAACGGTTTTGTCCTGATCGACTCGCCGGGCATTCTCTGGCCGAAAATCGAGAACGCGAACAGTGGCTATCGGTTGGCGCTGTCGGGCGCCATCAAGGCCACCGCCATACGCGACGATGATGTCGGTGTGTTTGCCGCTGATTTTTTCCTGAAGACTTACCCCGCCCTGATGCGCGAACGCTTCAAACTCGATGAACTGCCCATCGGCGGCGTGGAACTTCTGGAAGTAGCCGGCCGCCAGCGCGGCTGCCTGGGCAGCGGAGGTCATGTCGATTTCAACCGCATTTCCACCATTCTCATCAATGAATTCCGCAGCGCGACACTGGGGCTTATTTCACTGGAAACCCCGGAAATAGCCGAAGCGGAAAAAATCGTGGTGGCGCGGGTGATGGCGGAAAAAGCCGCCGAAAAAGAAAGTAAAGAAAAAGCCCGCAAGCGCGCGTACCACCTCAGCAAGGCAGGACGCAAAACCTGAGGACACGCTTTGAACAGTCCTGCTACCCTTCGCAGGATTCGCCAGAAACCGTATGACGGTGCCTTTCACCTTTAGCCGGAGCCAACGTGGACCCACAATTCATCGAAGCCAGCCTGATCAATCTCTGCCTGAGCCTCGCCTACACCGTGATCGCGCTCTTTGTCGCAATCGGTGCCATCCTGTTCATCGACAAGCAACTGATGAAAGGCATCGACATCCAGCAAGAACTGGCGCGCGGCAATATGGCCGTCGCCGTTTTCGCGTCTACAATTCTCATCTTCATTGCCGTCATCGTCGGGGTCGGCTTTCGCGGATGAAACAGCGAAAGGACGGCAAAGGCCGCTATGCCACAAGCAAGCTGGCTATCGTCGTGCTGCTCGGCATCTGGCTGTGGAATCTTGACCGGACAGATGCGCCGACACGTAACGAAAGACCTGCACAGGCCAAACCAGCACCGCCAAGCGGAGCCCCCGCAATCAAGCCCCCAAGCCCTTCAACAACAGACGCCCGCCACGGCCATGCTCGCAGCGGTACGATGACGCATGAATTCAGTCGTTATGAACTGTGGGAATCCGAGGCTGCTCACCAACTCGAAAAACAGCAAACTTCGTCTGATGGGGTTGTCAGCATCAGCTTCTTGCGCGAGGAATTTGCGGCGATGGCACCAGACATCTCCCGACACTTCCATTTCGTGAACGGATATCTGGAGGGCTTTTCCCCATTCCCAGTCGAGAATGTCTGGACACCGCTCACGATTCTCGCGCGCCGCAAATCCTATGAGCTGGACGAACGCCTTTACGGCGGACGTCAGGAGGTCTGGCAAAGCAGCCAGCAGGCATACCACTACACCCGCGGCGATTGTGAAGACCATGCATTATTGCTAGCCGACTGGTTGATCAGCATGGGCCACGATGCGCGAGTGGTGCTAGGCACAGTGCATGGCAATGGCCATGCCTGGGTCATCCTGTTTCGTGATGGTCGCGAATTCCTGCTGGAAGCGACATCAAAGTCTCCACGCAAACGCTACCCGCTCGCCAGTCTTTTACCGGAATACCGCCCGGCCATGATGTTCAACCGCGAACATTTCTGGGTGAACACACAAAAACGACCTACTACGGACTACAGCGGCCCGCACTGGGCGTTGCGCTCACGTTTCACGCCTCACCCCTGACAGCCGAATCTCCTGCCAGCCAGCGGCCGGCATGGCGAATGGCGCGATTCGCCTCTGGCAGCAGCGGCGCCAGCAAGGCGAAGGCATGCCACATGCCCGGCCACACTTCCAGCTCGCAGACAGTGCCGGCGGCATGGCAATTTGCTTGCAGTGTGCGGCTGTCATCCAGGAATAATTCTTTGGCCCCGGTCTGCACATACAACGGCGGCAAGCCGTGCATGTCCGCAAACACCGGCGACATATGCGGATGACGCGGGTCGCTGGCGCCTGCGTAATGCCGCGCAAATACCTGATGAATCCAGTCGCGCCGCGAACGGCGGCGGCCCGTGAAACCATCTTCCAGCGCAGGATCCACATACGAATCGCCCGAGAGGCTGACATCCAGCCACGGCGAATGCAGATAGATTTTTTCGGGCAGGCGCGATTGCGTGTCACGGGCACGCAGACACAACGACAGACAGAGATTGGCGCCCGCTGATTCGCCCGCCAACGCCAAAACGGTTTGCGGTTGCGCCTGCATCAGCGCGCTCCAGAATGCCTGCACGTCATCGAGTGCCGCCGGCCACGGATGCGCGGGCGCCAACCGGTATTGCGGCATGAACACGGACTCGAAGCGGCCGGCCTGCATCAACCGCGCGGCAAAAGCGCGATGTGTGTCGGGCGAGCCCGATGCAAACCCACCGCCATGCACATACACGAGCGCATGCCCCGGTCGATGGTCAGTACGCAGATTGCGAATCTCCAGCACCGGCACGCCCGCCATCATGCTGCGCCGTGCACTGGCCTGCGCCGGCAGGATGGCGGCACGCGTCATGATGGCCTGCGTCAAACCTAACTGCTGCGGATGGGAAATACGGCGCAGTAGCGGTCGCTGCAAACGCAGACTGATTTTGAGCAAACGGGCGATGGCACTGTTCATGGCCTCGATGCTCGCACCCGGACTCGCGCCAACCGAGGGCCCAAGGCGACAGCGACCATGCAGGAAGTGACAGCATGTGGTGTCGGTATCTGCTGCAAGTGCTGCAGGCCTGCTGGTGTTTTGGCGAATTGGGCAGCGCAACACTCAAGGCATTCCGGAATGACGCCGCTTACCCAGCACAATCCCAACGGAACTGGCTCAGGAGAGTGGCATCACTCCGAACCTGGCTAACTGACGCTGGCCGACTCTTCAACCGGCTGTCGCGCCAGCCAGGCCGAGGGCGATTCCCCGCACCAGCGCCGGAACGCACGCCGGAACGCCGTGGCATCCTGATACCCCAGCGCCAGCGCCACCGACTCCACCGTATGGCGCGGCGAACGCAAATGCAGCTTGGCCTGACGTTGCAACTCTGCATCCAGCAACTGCTGGTAAGACGTTGCCTCGGCCTTCAGGTGACGCATCAGCGTGCGTGGTGACAGATGGAAATGCGCCGCGACTTCCACCAGCGTCCAGAGCTGACCGGGATGCTGCTGCAGCACATGCGTGATGCGCTCGCGCCACAACAGCACCGCACGTGCCTGCAGGGGCTGCGATTGATGTTGTGACTGGCGTTGAGACCGGGTTTGTGAAAGCGTCTGAAACAATGCTTCGCAATGGGCGGTTGCCTGTGCCCACACTTGCGGATCCCGAAAAGGATTGGGCTCTTCCATGACCACACGCGGAATGCGGATAGCGGTATGCGTGGCGTTGAAACGACAACTGCCATGCAGATAGCGCGCATAAAGATCAACATGCGCAGGCTCTGGGTAAGCAAATTGCAAACGCGCTTCTTTGAGACGCCGGCCGATGATGAGCTCGATACCACGCTGCACGGTGACCGCCATCGCCTCCAGCATCAGCAGGCCGATGTCATCAAGCGCGTGGTCTATCGTGAGCGCAATCACGAAGTTGTCACGCTCGAAACGACAACGTATGTGCACCAACGGCACACGTAGCGCCTGATAACGCTCCAGCGCATGCCAAGCATCGGCCAGCGACGGGCTTGATGACAGCAACTGTCCCAACGGGCCGTGCGCCGCGAGCGAAAACCGACTGCCCACTTCCAGCCCGAAGCCGGGGCGATCCGCCAGCCGCAATGTATTGCGCAGGATGAGCAAGCTATCGGCAGCGCTGACCTCCCGATCCAGTTGGCCGATATCGGCCGGCGTCAGCGGCGTGCCAGCCAGCAGTTGGCGCTGGCCGGCCTCATCGAGACGCAACTCGCGTGCTAACAGCCGGATATAGGTAACGGGATAGGTCATGGCATGCCCGGAGCAAAGCAGAATGGTGCCGAGAGTGCCCTAGGCCGCCGTCGCTGTCACTTTCTGCATGGCCCCTGTCACCATGTCGCCTTCAGTACACGGGCTTGCTTGGGCATGATGACGCCATCTCCCTTCTTGCCAGGCCCGTGCCCATGCCGACTTCCTCTTCTTCTCCTGCGCGTCTTGCGCTGGCTGATCTTCCGCTGCGTTTGCTCGCCGAGCACACCCGCACCATCACCGCCATGCTCGGCGGCGCGGCGCGTTCCTTGCTGCCGGGCAAACGCCCCGGCGTCACCGGCACCGTGATGACGCAAACCGTGCGCGCGCCCTCGGCAGAGTTGCGCGAGGCCTATGCCACCTGGTGCGGCGCCGGCACCCGTTATGCGCAGAGCACGCCGCCGCATCTGGTCTGCGCCAAGATCACGCTGCCGCTAGTCGCACAACTTACGGCGCAAGCGCCTTATGCGCTGCTCAGCGTGCTCAACCAGGGCGTGCGCCTGCGCCTGCACGCGCCCTTGCCGGTGGATGAGCCGATACAGCTCGAAGGCCGATTACTGGATGCGAGCGACGATGGCTTTCGCGCCCGCATCCACTCGCAAGTGACGGTGGGCACAGCGAGCGTGCCGCAGGCGATAACGATAGATGCCATGGCCGCCGTGATGCTGAAAAAGCGCCCCGATAGCGACAACAACCGCCCCGCCACCGAGCCCGATTACGCCACCGTCGCCACTTGGCAGGCCCGCGCCGAAGAGGGCCAGATATTTTTCTGGCTCACCGGCGATTTCAATCCGATTCACACGTTACCGGCCTTCGCCAAACGGACAAGTTTTCGCGGCTGCATCATGCACGGCTACGGCGCCTTTGCGCAGGTGTTCGAAGGACTGGCCAACAGCGGTGCGCGCATCGCCGAGATTGAAGTACGCTTCGTGCGGCCACTGCCGCTGCCGAGTCCTCCACTCCTCATCCAGCGCGCCCGCACACCGGATGCTGACGGCCGCCACGCCATCCGCCTCGTGTCCGCCGATGATTTCACGCTGTTCCAGGTTGGCCATTACCTGCCCGCAAAGGAAACCCGCTGATGTTGACTCTCCCCGATGACCGCCTGCCCGTATTGGTCGCGGGCGCCCGTACCGCCTTTCTGGAAAGCGCCGGCGCTTATTCCCCCCTGATGAGTTACGCACTCGGCGCCGAAGCCCTGCGTGGATTGCTGGCCCGCCCCGCCCTCGCCGGCTTTGCGCCGGAGGCTGTCGGCCTCGTCGTCATGGGCACGGTGTTGCATGAAACCAACACCACTAATGTCGCCCGCGAAGCCATGCTCGCCGCCGGCCTGCCCGCCACGATTCCGGCTTACACGGTGGCCATGGCCGGTATTTCGCCCAGCGTCGGGGTGATGAACATTTGCGACCAGATCGCACTCGGCCGCCTCGATTTCGGTATTGCCAGCGGCACCGACAATTTCTCCGATGTCCCCGTTCGCCTGTCGCAAAACATCCGCCGCACGCTGATGAAAATCCGCCAGAGCCGCGATAGCGGCGAGCGCCTGCGCCTGCTCGGTCGCCTGCGTCCCAGCGATCTGAAGCTCGACCTGCCGAGCAGCGCCGACTTCACCACCGGCCTCACCATGGGCGCCGCCTGCGAAGCGATGGCGCGCACCTTTGGCGCCAGCCGTGAGGCCAGCGATGCCTTCGCCGCCGAAAGCCATGCGCGCAGCATCGCGGCCACACAGGCCGGCCACTACCGCGAACAGATCGTACCCGTCACCGTGGATGGCGTGACCATCACCGAAGACAACACGGCGCGCGCTGACGCCACACCGGCATCGCTCGCACAACTCAAGCCCGTGTTCGACCGCGCGCACGGCGTGATCACCCCCGGCAATGCCTCACGCTTTTCCGACGGTGCCGGCGCACTGCTGCTGAGTTCGCTGGGGCGAGCACGGGCGCAAGGCTTGCCGGTGCAGGCGATCATCCGCGATTACCTGCTGGCGGGTGTCGGCCGCCTCGACACCGAAATGCTGCTCGGCCCGGCGCTCACCATTCCGCGGCTGCTCGCACACAATGGACTCGGCTTTGCCGACATCGGTGTCTGGGAAATTCATGAAGCCTTTGCCACGCAATTGCTCATCAACCAGCAGTGCATGGCCTCGCCCGCTTTTGTGGCGGAACGCTTCGGCCCTGGCACACCCAGTGGCGACATCCCGCCAGAAAAGCTCAATGCCTGGGGCGGCTCGCTCGGGCTCGGCAATCCGTTTGCCGCCACCGGCGTGCGCCTGCTGCAAACCGCTGCCCAACGCCTGAAGGCCGAGTGCCAACGCTACGCCGTGGTCTCCACTTGTGCGGGTGGCGGCCTTGGTGCCGCCCTGCTGCTAGAAAACCCCGACGCACTTTCCAGCTGAGCGGACAAGCCTTCAGGCCGCCAGCACCAGTCCTCCTGACCCGGAAGGCGCCAGCCGCAAGAAGGCTGGTGGCTGGTGGCTGGTGGCTGGTGGCTGGTGGCTGGAAAAGGATTACAACAACCGGACATGTGTTGGTTAGGATCGCTGCGCAGGTACGCATGAATCCGCATCTGCGACCGCTACAACGCCACACACGACGCAACGGCGACGACTTTTGTGGGAGCGGCTTTAGCCGCGAAAAATCCGCTATAAAACCGCTCCCAGAATCTTCGCGGCTAAAGCCGCTCCCACAGACCCACAGACCCACAGACCCACAGTGTTCAAGAGTCGACCGTACAACCTCCGGGAACAACAGCCCGATGAATGACCAACATTTTGCAAGTGCAGATGCATCCGCATCTCTGATAGCTTGCTGAAAAATGCTTTTCAGCAAGCGCTTAAGGCCGGCTCATCTGGATGACGCCGCACCTTATTGACACCAACATCGCCACTCCGCGCTGGCACTCAGAAACACCTCTACAAACAGACATGGGAATCCTTCCCCCTCAGCGACGCCTGCGTCCTGCGTCCAGGCCGCCTGACCTGCATCACACTTTCGCCAGAATATTCCTGTCCCGTTTGCGAAAACCGCCCCTCGCCGCCTTGTGATAGCGGCATTGTCAAAAGGCCATGCTAGATTCGGCGAGTCGCTGCGCCGCTAGCAGCGCCTCCGTGCGTACCCGCACCTGACAGCCGTTTCCGTCATGGGTATGCCGCTGTTAACGATTCTCTGAAACACCAGACGCTTTTGGCCTGAGCCTTGCCACGCGCTCAGACCTGAAGAGGGTTGATCAGAGCTCCAAAAGCCATCCAGGGACGATGCCTCCATGTTCGAGTCGGCTGAAGTCGGTCACCAGATTTCGCGAGAAGAATACAAAACACGCGTTCCAGCGCTACGCGAAGGACTGCTGGCTGCACAATACCAACTGCTGGAAAGCGCGAAATTCCCGGTCATCCTGATCGTTGGGGGGGTCGATGGTGCCGGCAAAGGCGAAACCGTCAATCTCTTCAACGAATGGATGGACCCGCGCCACATCCAGACCCACGGCTTCGGCAACCCCACCGACGAGGAGCGCCAGCGCCCGCCCATGTGGCGCTTCTGGCGCGCACTGCCCCCCAAGGGCCGCATCGGCATGCTGTTCGGCTCCTGGTACACGCAGCCGGTGGTAGACCGTGTCTGTGGCAACACCAGCCGCTCTGACCTGATTGCGTCCATCGAAGAAATCCGCGACTTCGAACAAATGCTGGTGACCGAAGGCGCTCTCGTGGTGAAGCTCTGGTTTCACCTGTCCAAGAAAGCACAGCGCCAGCGCCTGAAAGATCTGGAAAGCGATCCGAAAACACGCTGGCGCGTCACCGAAACCGACTGGGAGCGTTTCAAGAACTACGACAAGTTCCGCAAGGTGTCGGAATACACCTTGCGTGAAACCAGCACCGACAGCGCACCCTGGATGGTGATCGAGGGTAACGATCCGTATTACCGCTATCTCACTGCCGGCACCATCCTGCTCAATGCCCTCACCCGCCGGCTGGCACAGCCACCGAAAGCGCCCACACCCATATCGCTGCTACCCATGCCGGCGCTGGACAGCCGCAATGTGCTCAACACCCTCGACTACACACAAAAACTCGGCCGCAAGGTGTACGAAGAGCAACTCGAAATCTGGCAGGGGCGGCTCAACCTGCTATTGCGCGACAAGCGCTTTGCCAGCCGTTCGCTGGTCGCCGTCTTCGAGGGCCAGGATGCCGCCGGCAAAGGCGGTAGCATCCGCCGCATCACCGCCGCCCTCGATGCGCGCCGGTACAAGGTAATTCCGGTGGCCGCCCCGACCGATGAAGAGCGCGCCAAACCCTGGTTGTGGCGCTTCTGGCGACATCTACCCATGAAAGGACAGGTGACACTCTACGACCGCTCCTGGTATGGCCGTGTGTTGGTGGAGCGTGTGGAAAAATTCGCGACCGAAGCTGACTGGATGCGCGCCTATCAGGAAATCAACAATTTCGAAGAACAGCTCGTGCGTAACGACATCGTCGTAGTGAAGTTCTGGCTGGCGATCACGAAAGACGAGCAACTCAAGCGTTTTCGCGAACGCGAAGAAGTGTCGTTCAAGAATCACAAGATCACGCCAGACGACTGGCGCAACCGGCGCAAATGGAAAGCCTACGAAACCGCCGTGTGCGACATGGTGGCGCACACCAGCACTGAAAACTCGCCCTGGACGCTGGTGCCATCAAACGATGTCGAGCATGCACGCATTGTCGTGCTGCGCACGATTTGCGAAGCCATCGAAGCATCGTTCAATCGTTGATCCGCACTGGCAACCACCACAGCCTATGGCCACAGGCGCGGTTTTTCTGAAGACAGGCTTTTTTGAACGCAGGCTGTTTTATGCAGGGGCAGACGAAAACGCTGACATTTCGCAGCGTCTGCTTGATGTGACTCGGACAGCGGAATTTCCCCCTCCCCCAGGCCATGCAAGAAGGCACTGAAAAGCCCAGTTCGCCCCTGACAGCTTGCTGAAAATTTCCCATCCCGGGCTTTTTCAGCCCGCGACTCCGGCATCTGTCCGGGATCGCCCCATGCCGAATCAATCACTCATGCGTGATTGATTCGCGGCCTGTCCCTCCCCCCTCCCTGGCAGGGAAACAGCTTGAAGAGCTCAGGCGGCGACTTCAACACGATTGCGGCCGCCAACCTTGGCCGCATAAAGCGCGGCATCCGCTCGGCGCAGCAGGCTGTCGAGGTCATGGTCAGTCTCGTTCAGGACGGCCACACCAATCGACACCGTCACCGGCAAATCCAGATCGCCGGAAACAAACGGCGCGGCGGCCACCGACTCCCGCAAACGTTCACCGGCGGCATGTGCACCAGCCGCATCAATGCCGTCGAACAACACGACGAACTCTTCTCCCCCCTGGCGCGCGGGCAGCTCACGTTCGCGACAGGCCAGCTCGATCTTGCCCGCTACATGCTTGAGCGCGACATCACCGATGTCATGCCCGTAACGGTCATTAATCGATTTGAAGTGATCGATATCGACAATCGCCAATGCGAGGCAGCCACCCTTTTGCCGTGCTTCAGCAAAACGCCGGTCGCCGGCTTCGGTCAACGTGCGCCGGTTGGCAAGCCCGGTCAGGTAATCGGTGGACGCTGCGCGCTCCCACTGGCGGCGGATACGCTCGGAGCACATGAGCAAAAATGCGGTCGTGCCGACAACCGGCAATACCGCTGCAATCATCGGCGTGATGGCATGCATGAGATTGCCGCCATCCAGCACACTCAGGCCGGGGTTGATGCCCAGCCCCACGAAATACACCATGCGCAGCACGACAAACGCCATGACGGCCACAAAAATGCCGGCCATCACTCGACGACTGATCGCCGCATCGCGCTGCGCCTGCGAGCGCAGCGTGGCCACACAGCCACCCATGATGACCAGCCATACCAGCGACACGATCAGGATGCGTGTGCCGATATCAGGAGTGACGGCGCTGAACCAGAAAATACCGCAGGTCCCCGCCAGAAAAGGCAGAAGCAGCAGTGGCGAGTCGTGATAGCCGTAAAACTGGCGTAGGGCACGCCAGTAACCGGTAAACCCGAGCATCACAAGACCATTGGATAGCGGCAACACAAACGCAGGCGGTAACTGTCGCTGCACGGCAAACAGCATGCAACCTCCTGCCACCAGCAAGGTGCCGATACGCCAGCTCACGGCCGCCGGGCGCAGGGCTTGTGGCAAATCACTGTGCATCAGCCCCAGTACGCCGCCATTGGCGAGCATCATCAGCGTCGCAATGACGAATACGCTCATCGTATCCATTCGGGAGTCCGGTTGGTCTTGTCAGAGGGGGGGCGCATCGGCCGTTCGGAAATACGGCGGCCTCGATGTTGCCATTGCCGAGCCGAGCACAGCAATCCTGTCGTGGCTCTCGCGCTGAAGCGGCTGAAAGTCTCGCTATTGATCGCTATTGATGATGGCAGACACCACAAGCACTAACCGCTTACTGAAAAAAGTCCGGCCCGGCGTTTTCAACCCGCGACTCCAGCACATGACCAGAGTCGCAGTCCGGCCCGCTCTTGTCGGGAAGCTGGCGGCTAAAGACCCTCACCTCGCCCCAGAGGAGACAGCCTTTGGCCACGCAGCAGCAAAAACAGCGTCCACTCAAAGACGCTCTGCCGACCAGCGCGGCAGCTTTTGCGGCACACGCAGCAAGCGAGGACGCGCGGCCACCGGCAGGCCGTGGCGATAATCCGGATAGTCTTCACCCTGTATCAGCGGCAAGAGGTAGTCCCGGCAAGCGGGCGTGATGCCGAAGCCGTCTCGGCGGATGAATTTTTTCGGCAGCGTGACTTCTCGCCCGGCCACACGTGCCAGTGGCTGCGGCACGATATTCCAGTGCAGCGACCGCTGGCGCGTCGTACGCACAAGGCCCGCCATCACACGGTGCTCACCCGCAAGTGCCAGAGCCACGCCTTGCACGCCCACTTGCCAGGCCATGTCGACATCAAGCGCCGAGGCCACATGACGCGCTGAGCGCTGCAAATAGTCACTCACGGCAAAGTGGCAGCGCAGGCCAAGCGTGCGCGATACCAGATCAGCCAAGAAAGGCGCGGCACGGCCGGTGTGCACATTAAGCCGGTCTTTACCGTGCTCACTGGCCGTGGGGGGCGCTGTCACTGCCGGATTGTGCACGGCCAATCCTTCCGCCGTCACCACCACGCAATAACCGTCACGTGCCACCACGTCTTGCACGCGCGCCAGGAATTTGCGCTCATCGAATGCCACTTCAGGAAACAACACGATCTGCGGCGCCGGCTGGCCATCGGCCTGGGCCAGCGCACTGGCCGCCGCAATCCAGCCGGCGTGGCGGCCCATGACCTCCATCACGAATACCTGCGTCGAAGTGGCGCACATCGACGCCACGTCGAGCGCCGCTTCTTGCACGCTCACCGCCGTGTACTTCGCCACCGAACCAAAGCCGGGTGAAAAATCCGTGCCCGCCATGTCGTTGTCGACGGTCTTGGGCAAATGCACGACACCCAGTTCATAGCCGGCACGGTGAGCGGCCTCTGCCACATGCAGACTGGTGCCAGCAGAGCCGCCACCGCCGTTGTAGAGGAACCAGCGAATGTTGTGTGCGCGAAACACATCGATCAGCCGTGCATAATTTTCCGGATGCGAATCCGGCGTACCCAAGGCATAGCGGCTGGAACCAAATGCACCGCCCGGCGTCTGTCGCAGTGCGCCAATCGTGGCAGCGCTTTCGGCTGAAAGATCAAACAGTTCTTCGCGCAGCGCGCCGAGAATGCCATTGGCGCCCGCATACACACGGCCGATGCGCGCACGTTCTTCGCGCGCGGCGTGCATGACGCCGGCTGCCGTGGCATTGATGACGGCGGTCATGCCGCCGGACTGTGCGTAGAAAAGATTCGGCCGCCGAGACATCCGCATCAGCTCTTCAAGACAGCCAGAGGATTGGCGCGATCAAGCCGCTCAATCGTGCGCTCGCCAAACACCGCGGCACGCTTCTGCAAACCGGCCATCACGGCTTCCACCTGATTGGGGCTTTGCAGCAAGGTGGCCTGCAGACGTTCTTCTACCTCCAGGCCACGGGCATCGTCGCCATGCCAGGTCGATTCCAGCAGCAGCTTGGCCAACGTCACCGCCTGCGGGTTTTTCTGTGCAATTTCACGCGCCAGTGCCAGCGCCGCTTCGCGCGAGTTGTCCGCAAGGCGTGTGACCAGACCGATGCGCTCGGCCTCCGCCGCCTCGACAATGCGACCAGTAAACGCGAGCTCTTTGGCGACATCCAGACGCACCAGATCGCGCAGCGTTTGCGAGCCGCTCATGTCGGGAATCAACCCCCACTTGATTTCCATCAGCGAGAGCCGGGTGTCCGGCTGCGCGATGCGGATATCCGCGCCCAGCGCGATTTGCAATCCACCGCCAAAAACCGCGCCATGCAATGCCGCAATCACCGGCACCGGCACGTCTTTCCAGAGGTAGCAGGGGCGCTGGTAATAATTCGGCCAGTGGCCGCCCCGACCGTTGCCAAAGGCATCGCCGCCAAACACGTCCGGGTCGGTGAAATTGGCCAGATCCAGACCGGCGCAAAAGGCGCGGCCTTCGCCAGAAAGCACCACGGCGCGCACCGAACGATCCGCCATCACGCGCGCGGCCGCTTCCTGAAGCGCATCGAACAGCGGCATGCTGAGCGCATTCATTTTTTCCGGGCGGTTAAGCCGCACTTCGGCGACATGATCCACCACCGTGAAGGTGACCAGTTCAGACATGACTTCAACTCCGTAGCAAGACTGCGGGCAATGCAGTGGCGAGAGCTTGCCTCCCGCCGCCTTCACCCCAGCGGCATTACCCTGACATTTACCCTTGAAGAAAGCACGTTTCCGGCCGATGCCCAGAAGCGCAAACGCCCGGATGGTAACCCAATCCGGGCGCGGCCCCTCATGACCGGAGGCAACAAGGTAAGCGGGCGGGAGCGTGCGCCCTCAAACAACCGCCGGCTCTGCCGTACCGTCTGGCGGAATCAGCAAGCCGTAGCAAAATTCGATGGCCGTGAGCGTTTGCGCATCTGTCAGCGACGGCACCACGCGATGAATCATGGCATGGGCGCCGTGATGCACGGTGCGATAACCCATGTCCACGATACGCGCTGCAATCGGCCCCAGCGTGAGCGTGCGCAAGGTGCGCACATACAGATGCTCTACGCACACATCGATCAGACCGAGAATCACGTCGATGATCTCGTCGTCTTGCACGCTGGCCGGCGCGCTGCGCATGCGGTCGCGCAGCCTGTCGACTCTGGCCATCAACACATCGTCCACCGGCAAACCGGTATACGTCAGTGGCTGGCCATGGCGGTCGTAGCGCTTCTGGCGCAACACGTCCATGTAGTCCGCCAGCTCGCGCACATCCGCATTTTTCATTTTGCGCAGCACGCGCTTCGAGAGCAGGTGGCAAGTGCTGCGCGTGGTAGACACCATCACATCCACCACCTTGCGTGTGAGGCCATGCAGGCGCATCGCATCGGCAGCGCCGAGCACCAGCGCCGTAATCGCCTCATCCAGAAATGACTCCATGATGGTGGCCAGCAGCGGCACCTGATCGGCGCTGTTGCCGGCGCGGATGTTGTCGATGAAGGTGGCTACTTGCACACGCAAGGTGTCCGAATTGCGAATGCCGATCCAGGCATGCACGGTCGCGTCAGTCATGAGAGCTCCTGCAAGAGTGAAGATGAGCGCAGGCTAGGGGGCGAGCACTGGCGCGGCAATGACGAAAACCATGACATGCAGTGGCCTGAAATGGTGGTGCAGCGGGGGCTCGCATTACCGCTTTACCATCGTGCGACGCCGCTGAAAACTGCTCCTGCTCCTGCTCCTGCTCCTGCTCCTGC
>JAUXNL010000536.1 GCA_030684415.1 Moraxellaceae bacterium
TAATCCGGGGCAAAGCCCAGCTCTTCCACAATCTCGAAAGCCGCCGTTTTCTGACCCTGCAGACGATAGGGGTTGATGGAGTTCACGATGGTCACCGGAGCATGCTCGGCCACTTGCTTGACCAACTCCATGCCCTCATCGAAGTTGCCACGAATCTGCAAAGTGATGGCGCCATACATCATGGCCTGTGCCAGCTTGCCCATCGCGATCTTGCCTTCGGGAATCAGCACGAAGGCCGTAATGCCGGCGCGTGCTGCATAGGCCGCTGCCGCTGCCGACGTATTGCCGGTGGACGCGCAGATGATCGCTTTGCTGCCCTCTTCCACTGCCTTGGTCACGGCCATGGTCATGCCACGATCCTTGAACGAACCGGTCGGATTCAGGCCTTCGTACTTCACATAAATTTCAACATTCTTGCCGACCAGCTTCGGAATGTTCTGGAGCTTGATGAGCGGCGTATTGCCTTCGCCCAGCGAGATGAGGCGCGTATCATCGGAGACCGGCAGATGGTCACGGTATTTGTTGATAAGGCCGGTGTAGCGGTTGCCAAAGTTCATGATTTCTCTCGTGCTGCGCCTTCAGATCAGGGTTGCCCTTTTCTGCCTGCGCAGAAAAGGTGTTGCTCATGCATCCAGGTTTTCAAGCCGGATACGCACCACCTTGCCGATGATGTCATCCAGCGCTTCCATGGCAGCAATCGCGCTGTTCATTTCCTTTTCCTGCACGGGCTTGGTCAGCAGGATCACCGGCACGGAGCCCGCTTCATGTGCAGGCTTCTGCAAAATGGCTTCGATGCTGATCCCGCGCTCAGACAGGATGCGCGTCACTTCCGCCAACACACCAGGACGGTCATTTGCAGTCAGGCGCAGGTAATAGGAGGTAACGACTTCATCCATCGGCAGGATGGGCGTATTGGCGATGGCATCCGGCTGGAAGGCCAGATGGGGCACGCGATTTTCCGTTCCGCAATTGAGCGCACGCACCACATCGACAATATCGGCGACTACGGCAGACGCCGTCGGCCCAGCCCCGGCACCCGCGCCGTAATACAGTGTCGGGCCAACGGCATTCGACTGCACGAGCACGGCATTCTTCACGCCATTCACATTGGCAATCAGACGTTCCGCCGGAATCAGCGTCGGATGCACACGCAGCTCGATACCGTTTGGCGCACGCCGTGCAATACCCAAGTGTTTGATACGGAAACCAAGCTCTTCGGCGTAGCCCACATCTTCACGTGTGAGGCGGGTGATGCCCTCGGTATAGGCTTTCTTGAATTGCAGCGGAATGCCGAAGGCAAGCGAAGCAAGAATGGTCAACTTGTGGGCGGCATCAATGCCCTCAACATCAAAAGTCGGATCGGCTTCGGCGTAACCAAGCTCTTGAGCTTCTTTGAGCACATCAAAGAAGTCGCGCCCTTTCTCACGCATTTCAGTGAGGATGAAGTTGCCGGTGCCATTGATGATGCCGGCCAACCAGTCGATACGATTAGCGGCCAAGCCCTCACGCAGCACCTTGATGATGGGCACGCCACCGGCGACAGCGGCCTCAAAAGCCACGTAAACGCCCTTTTCTTCCGCGGCGGCAAAAATTTCGTTGCCGAACTCGGCCAGCAGCGCCTTGTTGGCCGTCACCACATGCTTGCCGTTGCGAATGGCCTGCATGACCACTTCCCGGGCTGTCGTTGTGCCGCCAATCACCTCAACCACAATATCGATGTCGGGATTGTTCACGACGTCAAAGATGTCGCGACTCACGATCGTGCCCGAAAGATCGTAACGGGGATTTTCGCGACGGGCGCCGACGTGACTCACCCGTATCTCACGACCGGTACGCCGACTGATTTCAGCGGCATTGTCGCGCAAGAGGTTGAACGCACCTCCGCCAACAGTGCCAAGGCCTACAATACCTACAGAGACCGGTTTCACATCATCACCTGAAAAAACTGGAAGGATTGCCCTCCCGTGCAGACCGCGCATGGCGAGGCCGTCGTCACTGTCCGATCCGGGCCAGGACGCAGAGAATCGGGGGCAAATCGGGAGGGCGCAACATTATGGCCGGCCCCGGGCTTTGTCAAACCCGGAGCGACGTGAAAGGAGGGTGGAAACTCAGCGGATACCGAGGCTTTTGGCCAGCGACTCGGCCGACACATAGCCGCCCAGTTGCATGCCATCAGGACCGAAAATGGCCGGCGTTCCACGCACGCCCAACTCTTCCCCTAGCGCATACTGTGCGGCTACGGCAGGCGCCTTGCAGCTCTTGGCCGCTGTGACTGACTCACCGGCCTTGGCCCGCGTCATCGCCGACTGGCGGTCTTTCGCACACCAGACCGCGTTCAGCTTGGTGGCCGACGGCGAGACCGGCCCGGTACGAGGAAAAGCCAGATAGCGCACCTCGATACCCAAGCGGTTCATGGCAGAGACTTCCTGGTGCAGCTTGCGGCAATAACCACAATCAATGTCGGTAAAGACATGCACTATGGCTTTGGGCTTGCCTCCTGCCGCTGGGAAAACCACCTCATCGCTGTCGGAGACTGCGGCCAGGCGCTTCTGACGATCGCCCGCCATCTGCACATCACTGGCATTAACGATACGGTTGCCCTGCAACTCATAAAGATCGCCCTGAAACAGGTAACGCCCGTCTGCCGTCACATGAATGGTTTCATAGCCCTTGGCGACCACCTCATAAAGGCCGGAAGGCGAGAGCTTGATACTAGTGATTTCAGCTTCAGGAATGGCCGCTTTGAGGCGGGCACGCACCACCTCGGGATTGGCCTGGGAGGCAGCCGACAGCAGTGCCATCACCAGCGCAGCAGGCAACATCGCCCAACGACGAGACAACAGGTTCATGCAATTCTCCAAAACAAGACTGGCGCACAGCATACGCAAGACCACCCATTGCGCCGATAGGACATACGTAACCGGCCCCCGGCTTCATCCACGGGGATGGTGCCGGGCATGCAACTCCTGCAACCGATGACTGGCAATATGGGTGTATATCTGGGTCGTGGACAGATCACTGTGCCCCAGCAGCATCTGCACCACCCGCAAATCGGCGCCGTGATTGAGCAGATGCGTGGCAAAAGCATGGCGCAGGATATGGGGCGACAAGGGTTTCTCAATGCCCGCAGCCTTGGCCAGCATTTTCAACCGGTACCAAAAGGCCTGACGCGACATGAACTCGCCCTCCCGACTGGGGAAAAGCGCCTCCGTCGGACTGCCAGCGACGAGTGCCGGTCGCGCCTCGTCAACATAGCGCACCAACCAGTCCATGGCCTCCTGATTCATCGGCACCAGCCGCTCCTTGCTTCCCTTGCCCGTCACCCGCACAAAACCGCCACGCAGATTGGGCTGGTCGATGCGCAGGCCAACCAGTTCGGAAACACGCAGGCCACAGGCATAAAGCAGCTCCAGCATGGCGCGGTCACGCAGGCCAAGTGGTGTTTCCACCAGTGGCACCGCCAGCAAGCGCTCCACATCCGCCTCGGACAAATCCTTAGGCAGCGGGCGTCCGGTTTTGGGGGCATCCAGGTGCAGGGTCGGGTCGGCCGTGATGCGCTGCTGCGCGAGATGAAAGCGGTAAAAGCGACGCAGTGCCGACATCAGTCTGGCCCGAGAGCGAGCATGACTGCCTTCCTGTTCCTGCTCGCGCAGGTAGCGGGCCAGATCATTCTGGTCCAGCGACAGCAAGGGCGCTCCTGCCCAGTCGGCCAGTTTGTGCAAGTCCGACAGATAGGCTGCGATGGAATGACGGCTCAGACCCTCAACCACGAGTTTGCTGCGCAACTGGCGCAGTTCCGCCGTCTCCGGCAAGGCATTTTCTTCTTGTCGTGGGCGGCCACGGGGGCGCTTGATAAGGGCAGGCATGTGCGGAGCATAACGGAGGATGAGGGCAAGATGAAAAACCGGCTTGCCAGCACGCAGAGCTCTCGACACCTTACCGCCAAAAACTCCTCTTCTCCGCCATAAAAAAACGGCCCGAAGGCCGCTTTTTTTACTACCACACCCGCCCTTACTTGGCGCGGGGTGCCAGCTTTTCCTTGATACGCGCGGACTTGCCCGAACGATCACGGAGGTAGTACAGCTTGGCGCGACGCACATCACCACGACGCTTCACTTCGATGGAGGCGACCACCGGTGAATGAGTCTGGAACACGCGCTCCACGCCCACGCCATTGGAAATCTTGCGCACGGTGAAAGCCGAGTTCAGGCCACCGTTCTTCTTTGCAATCACCACACCTTCATAGGCCTGGAGACGCTCGCGGTCGCCTTCTTTCACTTTCACTTGCACGACAACGGTGTCGCCGGGTCCGAAGGACGGCACGTCCTGCTTCAACTGCGACTTTTCGATCTGTTCGATCAGGGGATGCTTGCCACTCATGGCGTTTTCCTCTTTGTGGGCACAGAGGCTGTAACTCCTTGACGCCACCGACAATGCCGGAGGGTTTCGGGAGCGCATTCTGCCCGGTCATCGATCCGCGAAGGATTTCGCGGTCCGGTTCGGCCCGAAGGCCGGGACACGGCAATCAGCCGCCGTGTCACTCGCCCTGCTCGCGACGGATGTCGTCGAGCAAACGGCGCTGTTCTTTGTCGAGCGCGACCTTTTCAAGCAAATCAGGCCGGCGCTGCAATGTTCGCTTCAAGCTCTCTTTCAGGCGCCAGCGACGAATCGCCGCATGATCACCCGACACCAGCACCGGTGGCACCGGCTCTCCCTCGTACACCTCAGGACGGGTGTAGTGCGGGCAGTCGAGCAGCCCGGCCGAGAAAGAGTCTTCATCGGCTGAGTCTGCATGGCCCAATGCGCCGGGCAGCAAGCGTGTCACCGCGTCTATCAGCACCATCGCCGGCAGTTCGCCGCCCGATAGCACATAGTCACCCACTGACCACTCGGCATCGACCTCACGCGCAATCAGGCGCTCATCGATGCCTTCATAACGGCCACAGAGCAGGATGAGAGCCGTATTCCCGGCCAGCTCACGCACACCATCCTGCGTCAGGACGCGGCCTTGCGGCGACAGGTAAATCACCTGCGGCACCAAGCCTTTGGCTTCTGCCGCCAGGCGCGCTGCCGCGATGGCCCGCCGCAGCGGTTCAATCAGCATCACCATGCCGGGGCCGCCACCATAGGGGCGATCATCGACTCGGTGATAGGCGTCCTCGGTGAAATCCCGGGGATTCCAGCACTCCAAGGTCAGCAAGCCGTTTTTCACGGCGCGGCCGGTAATGCCGTGTTCGCCAATCGCCCTGAACATATCGGGGAACAGGCTGATCAGCCCGACCCACATGCTCAGAACTCCGCATCCCAGTCGACAGTAATGACGCGACCTTCCAGATCGACATCTGTTACCACCGCACCGGGCAGCCAAGGAATCAGGCGTTCGCGATCATCCAGACTGCCAAGCGACGGCTGCACGACCATGACGTCGTTGGCACCCGTCTCCATCAGGCTATGCACGGTGCCGAGCAACTGCCCCACTCCAGTCCTGACTTCAAGATCAATGAGGTCAGACCAGTAATAATCGCCTTCCTCAAGCTCGGGCAGGGCGTCTTTCGGCACCCAGATTTCCAGCCCACGCAAAAGCTCGGCCGCATTGCGATCTGGCGCAGCGTCCAGACTGGCGACAAGCCCCTTGGGTTGCTCGCGCCACTCCAACACCTTCACCGCACGAAAACCCTCACGGGTTTTCAGATACCACGGCTGGTAGCCAAAAATGTTGGCCGCGGGATCGGTTTGCGCCGACACCCGCACCCAGCCTTTGATGCCATGTGCAGCCCCTACGTGACCGACCTGGATCAGCGTGTCGGCCGCCGGCTGCACCGCCATCATGAGGCTCAGGCTGCCTTGCCGGCATCCTTCACCAGCGCGGCAACGCGCTCGGAAGGCTGGGCACCCTGCGACACCCAGTACTGGTAGCGCTCAGCGTTCACACGCAGACGCTCTTCCTTGCCAGTGGCAATCGGGTTGAAAAAGCCGACGCGCTCGATAAAGCGGCCGTCACGCGGATTGCGGCTGTCGGTCACCACGACCTGATAGAAAGGACGCTTCTTAGCGCCACCGCGAGCCAGACGAATCGTAACCATGATGATTTACCTTGGAAAAAACCGGTTTTGCAGGCAACCCGGAACCCGGGCCAGCCCCGAAAGGCGGTGGATTCTACGGGAAAAGCCCCAGCGATGAAAGCCTGATATCGGCAAGCCTTTGCAGGGCCACCGGCAAACCCGGACAGACCGTCGTCAAGGGCGTAACATCCGCGGCCGATCGCGCCTGGCGTCTATCCAGCGGCCGTCACACGAACCCCTCAAACAGCGCGCCCTAGCCATGCCAATTGCCAGCCCCCTGCTCCGCGGCGCCGCCTTACTGGGCCTGTCGGCCATCCTGTTTGCGACCATGGGAGTGTTCATCCGCCTGGCATCCCACACCGTCGGCAACGAGATCATCGTCTTCGCCCGTAATCTGGCTGGCCTGCTCATCCTGCTGCCCGTCATGCTGCTGCGCGGTGAGGGCACTTTTCGCACGGCGGTATTCGGTCGCCATCTTTGGCGCGCCTTGACCGGACTGACCGCCATGTATGGCTTTTTCTACGCCATTGCCCACCTGCCCCTCTCCAGCGCCATGATTTTCACTTACTCCTCGCCGGTCTTCATTCCACTGGTGGCCTGGGTGTTTTTGAAGGAGCCCATGACCGTTCGCGCCTGGTCGGCGGCGTTGATCGGTCTGGCCGGTGTCATTCTGGTCTGCAAACCGGATGCCGGCCTGTACAACCATCTGGCACTGATCGGTATCGCCTCCAGCATTCTGGCCGCCACCGCCTTCGTGACCGTGCGTGCGCTCGGCGCGACCGAACCTGCAGCCCGCGTGGTGTTTTATTTCGCTCTCATCTCGACCGTTATCTCGGCGGTGCCGCTGCTCTGGGCGGGACGCGTCATTACCGGACAGGAGCTGTTGTTGCTGGCGGCTGTCGGCATTCTGGCGACGCTGAGCCAACTGGCCCTGACCCGTGCTTATGCACTGGCACCGGCCAACCGTATCGGGCCCGTCACCTATCTCGCGATTGTCATCGCCGGGTTCTACGCCTGGGCATTGTGGGGAGAAACGCCAGATGCCTGGGCCATTGCCGGTACCGGTCTGATTTTTCTGGCGACGCTGGTAAGCCTGCGACGCAGTTGACTCACGCTCTTGGGCGAGCCATTCAAGACCACAGGCTACGCAGCATGCATTGACGCAGGGCGACGTGAGGGTTTACACCGCACGTCGCCCTTTTACTTTGCGAGAGACCCCGCATGATCAAATCCTGGATGGCCGCCCTGGCCCTTGTCGTGTTCGCAGCACCCGCACTGTCTGCCGACCCTGCTGTTGCCGCCAAAGACGCCGTGACCCACAAGGTTTTTTTCGACATTGATATCGACGGCCAGCCCGCCGGCCGCATCGTGATGGGCTTGTTCGGCAATACCGCCCCAAAAACCGTGGAAAACTTCCGCGCACTCAGCACCGGCGAAAAAGGCAAAAGCGCGTCGGGTGCCAACCTGCACTACAAAGGCTCGCGCTTTCATCGCGTGATCCCCGGCTTCATGCTGCAAGGTGGCGACTTCACCCGTGGCAACGGCACCGGTGGAGAAAGCATTTACGGCAGTACCTTTGCCGACGAAGACTTCAGCCTGCGCCACGACACCCCCGGCCTGCTCAGCATGGCGAATGCCGGTCCCAACACCAACGGCTCGCAGTTTTTCATCACTACCGTGCCGACACCTTGGCTGAACGGCCGGCATGTGGTTTTCGGCCGGGTCATCGAAGGCATGGACGTGGTGCGCAAGGTTGAGGCGCTGGGTTCGGGCACAGGCCGCACCAGCAAGACCATCACCATCACCGACTCAGGCGAGCTGAAAGCGGGGAAATAAAACTCGCAAGACGTGACGCATAAAAAATGCCCGCCTTTATCTGGCGGGCATTTTTTATGGACATCTGTTTGGACCGGAGACATAGGTGACAGGTGTGCGCAGACAGGGGTGACACTTTCGGAAATGCCATGCCGAAACGACAACCATGCCCTGGAGCACGAAAGACACCATGAGCTTGCGAGAAGAGTTTGTCCTGCTGGCCCGGCAGGAAGGCGCCAACCGGCGGGCACTGTGCCGCCGGTTCGGCATCAGTCCGCAGACCGCTTACAAGAAGCAGCCGCACTTATGGATAGGGAATGGTTTCCAGCGTCACCAGTTGCAGCACACCCGCGACCAGTCGTATCTCTTGGTAAAGATATGTGGCGGCGCTTGGGTCGCCCTGCGCATCAAAATCAACCGGGCCACTGGCGCCCTCGTAATCAATATCGTCACCGGCTGCGATGGCTGCGAGCGCCGCTGCAAAATCACCCGGCCCGACCTTAACGGCGGCAGCACCATCCGGCCCGGACACCGATCGCAACTGCGCGACAACATCCGCACGCTCATTGCTGCCAGCGGCCGCCAGTGCCAGTGCCACCAGATACACCGCATCGTAGGCGTTCTCGGTATTGCTGCCTGGAACAAAGCCGGTGGCCCCGACGTATGCATCAAGGAAACGCTGGAATTCGGGGCTGTTGCTGGCAGCAGCAGGAGTGGAGCCGCGCATACCGGCCGCCTGACTGGGCGCATTGTTCAGGGTGTCGGTCGTCATGTTGCCGTCTACACCATAGAGCATGGGCAAACTGCCTTTGGCGGTGACGATTTCACGCAGGAGATTGACGGTCGGAACAGCGAAGGTGAACAGCATCAATACCGAAGGTGTGCCCCCAGCGTAAAGCGCATCAATCTCTGTGCTGAAACCGCTCTCGCGGGATGACGGCGCCACTGCCTCGGCATGAATACTGCCGCCCAGCGCCAGAAACCGGTCGCGAAAGGCGCCTGCCAGCCCCTGCCCATAAGGCTCATCAAGTGAAAAAACCGCTACCGTGTTATGGCCCTCATCCCAGACTTTTTCGGCGAGGAGGCGGCCCTGCAAGGCGTCTGATGGCGGAATCCGCCAGACCGTATCGTTATCGACCAACTGACTGACCAGCGGCGATGTTGAGCCCGGGGAGATCAACGCCACTCCGGCGGGAATAGTGACTTGCTCCGCCACCGGCAGCGTGACGCGACTGGCGTTAGCGCCGATGATGGCAACCACACCGCTATCAACCAGTTGCTGCGCGGCCTGCACGCCCAGCACTGCATTGTTGTTGCCGTCATAAGCAATCTGCAGCGCCAAGGGTCGGCCGTTGACGCCACCGGCCGCATTGATTTCCTGGATGGCCAGCCTTGCGGCCAACTCTTTCTCCAATGACGGCCCACTGGCCTGTGGCTGGATCATGCCGATGACAATTGCATTGGCCGGTAACGGCGGGGTCACCGGATCATCGACGTCGGTCGGACATCCGGCCAGCAACAGCGCTGGCAGCAACAGTGCCAGTGACCTGAACAGGTAGCGTCCCCCTGGAAGACTCATGGCTGCCAGCTCCAGCTCAGCCACACGCGACGGCCCGCGCCCGGCAGGTCGCCACCACCATACCCCGGCTCCTCGAAGCGGGTATCCAGCGCGTTGTCGAGCACGAGCCCCAGCCGGTGCGCACCCAACTCACGCAGAGCATGCACGCGCACCACCTGATAAGACGGCAAGGTATAGACCTGTGCCAGGTTGAGATCGATATTGCTGTCGCTGGCACGTCGCTCTGACACATGCCGGCCCGCCACCCCGAGTTCGGCCTGTTCCAGACGATAGCGCCACTCCAGCATGGCCAGCAGCCGGGGGGCGCTGGCCGTTGGCACCTCTACCGTTGTACTGAGCGGCTGCTCGAGCCGCACTTGCGTGTCCTGCCAGGTAGTCGACAGCGCCAGCTCATGGGCACCTCCTATCCAGCGCAACTCAGACGCGAGGCCATGGCCCTGCTGTCCGCCACGGTTACTCCAGCGCTGGTTGATGCCAAAGGGTTGCAGCTCGATCAACTGCTCTACCTCGATACGATAGGCCGTCAGGTTGAGCAACCAATCACTGTCCAGTTGCCACGACAACTGGGCCTCAAGCGTACGGGCGGTTTCCGGCATCAGGCCGGGATTGCCCAGCACATCACCCGTGTACAGTGGCTGACCATACAACTGGAAGGCATTGGGCGCCTTGAATGACGTGCCATACAGCAGCTTTCCCGTCAGGCCGGGGCGAAGCTTGCCGGTGAGCCCGGCGCGCCAGCTGTCATGGTTTTCATAACGATTGTGGCGGTCATGCCGCCAGTTGAGCGACAGCG
>JAUXNL010000537.1 GCA_030684415.1 Moraxellaceae bacterium
TCGCTGGAAATCAATCCGGTGCTGTCGCTGACCTGGAACCGCTTGTACATCCTGGCCTTCGCGTTGCTGGTGTTCTTTTTGCTGATGATGGCGATCAAACGCACCTCGCTCGGCCTGAAAATCCGTGCCGTGGCGCAGAACCGTGCCATGGCGCGCGCGGTGGGCGTGCGTGCTGACTGGGTCGATGCGCTGACCTTCGGTCTTGGCGCCGGCATTGCCGGTATCGCGGGTGTGGCGCTGTCGCAGCTCACCAATGTCGGGCCCAACCTCGGCCAGGCCTACATCATCGATTCGTTCATGGTGGTGGTGTTCGGCGGCGTCGGCAATCTCTGGGGCACGCTGGTCGGTGCCATGAGCCTCGGTGTCGCCAATAAATTTCTTGAACCGTTTGCCGGTGCCGTCCTCGCCAAGATCATCGTGCTCGTCGTGCTGATCCTTTTCATCCAGAAACGCCCGCGTGGACTGTTCCCGCAAAAGGGCCGCGCGGCGGAGGGCTGATAGATGCTGTTGCAACGACTGTTCCTGAGCGACAAGGGTGGCATGATCGTGCTGGCGCTGCTCCTGTTGCTGGCGATTGCGGTGCCGGTGGGCAATTTGTTCATTCCGGCGGACTCACCGCTGCATGTGTCTACCTACACGGTGACGCTGTTCGGAAAATTCCTGTGTTATGCCCTGCTCGCCCTGTCGCTGGATCTGATCTGGGGATACTGCGGCATTCTCTCGCTCGGACATGGCGCCTTTTTTGCGCTCGGCGGCTATGCCATGGGCATGTACCTGATGCGCCAGATCGGCACGCGCGGCGTTTACGGCAACGCCGAACTGCCAGACTTCATGGTGTTCCTGAACTGGAGCGAACTGCCTTGGTACTGGTGGGGCTTCGACATGTTCTGGTTTGCCATGTTGATGGTGGTCATGGTGCCGGGCTTGCTGGCATTGGTATTCGGCTGGCTGGCGTTCCGCTCACGCGTTACCGGCGTCTATCTGTCCATCATTACGCAGGCCCTGACCTTTGCCTTGCTGCTGGCGTTTTTCCGTAATGAAATGGGCTTTGGCGGCAACAATGGCCTGACCGACTTCAAAGAAATCCTGGGCGCGCCATTATCGGCCGACAGCACGCGCATCATGCTGTTTCTCGCTTCTGTGATTGCCCTGGCCAGCGCTTACGTGGCCTGCCGCTACATCGTCACCTCACGGCTCGGGCGTGTGGTGATTGCCATCCGCGACGCCGAATCGCGTACGCGCTTTTCTGGATACCGTGTCGAATCCTACAAGCTGTGGGTGTTCGTGTTTTCCGCGATGCTGGCCGGCATTGCGGGCGCTTTGTTCGTGCCGCAAGTCGGCATCATCAACCCGGGCGAATTTTCGCCACTCAACTCCATCGAGCAGGTGGTCTGGGTGGCCGTCGGCGGACGCGGCACGTTGTTCGGGGCCATCGTCGGGGCCATCGGCGTCAACTACACCAAAACCTGGTTCACCAGCGTGTGGCCGGAGGCGTGGCTATTCGCACTCGGCGCACTCTTTGTGCTGGTGACGCTGTTCCTGCCGCGCGGGATTGTCGGCTTGCAGTGGCGTCAACTGTTGGCCTCTTTGCGAGCACGCCTCAGCGGCGCACAGGCTGTTCCTGCGGCTGTGCCGACGACATCTGCCTCTGCACCAGCTATCGCCGCTGACACCTCGGAGAAATCCGTATGAAGCTGCTCGACCGCTTGCCCAAAAACCCTTGGGCGACCCGCCAGCCCGGCCGTACCGTTCTCGACACGGCGGGCGCACTGCCGCTCGACACTTCACACGGCCCGGTGCTCTATCTTGAAGGCGTGAGCGTGAGCTTTGACGGCTTCAAGGCATTGAACGATCTCACGCTAGATATCGACGAAGGCGAACTGCGCTGCATCATCGGCCCGAACGGCGCCGGCAAGACCACCATGATGGACGTAATTACCGGCAAGACCCGCCCCGACAGCGGCCAGGTTTTTTTTGGCCAGCTCATCGACCTGCTGCAACTCAGCGAGCACGAAATCGCGCAGGGAGGCATCGGCCGGAAATTCCAGAAGCCGACGGTTTTTGAAATGCTGACCGTGACCGAGAATCTGGAACTGGCCATGGCATCAGACAAATCAGTCTGGGCCAGTTTGTTTTTCAAACTCTCCAGCGAACAGCGCGACCGCATTGATGAAGTACTGGAGCTGATCCGTCTTTCATCGTTGCGCCAGCAATCTGCCGGAGCTTTGTCGCATGGCCAGAAGCAGTGGCTGGAAATCGGCATGCTGCTCATGCAGAACCCGCGCGTGTTGCTGGTGGATGAACCGGTGGCAGGCATGACCCATGAAGAAACCGAGCGCACAGCCGAATTACTGCTTTCACTGGCGGGCCGACACTCGGTCATCGTGGTGGAGCACGACATGGCGTTTGTGCGCTCGATTGCGCGCAAAGTGACTGTTTTGCACCAGGGTAGCGTGCTGGCCGAAGGCAGCATGGATGAAATCCAGGCCAACCCGAAAGTGGTCGAGGTTTATCTCGGCGAATAACGCCACGCGCACAGGAAAACGGAGCCCGCATGCTCAGCATCAATGGCGTCAATCAGTTCTACGGCCAGAGCCATATCCTCTGGGACTTGAATCTGTCCATCCGTGAAGGCGCCTGCGCCTGCCTGATGGGCCGCAACGGTGTCGGCAAGACCACCTTGCTGAAGTGCCTGCTCGGCCTGCTGCCCGTAAAAAGTGGCGAGATCGTGTTTGACGGAAAGCCACTCACCCGTCTTTCCACAGAAGCGCGGGCGCGTGGCGGCATCGGCTATGTGCCGCAGGGCCGCGAAATATTTCCGCTGCTGACGGTAGAGGAAAACCTGAAAATTTCACTTGGCGCTCGCCGTGACGGTGCGCGTGACATCCCGGAAAAAATCTACACCATGTTTCCGGTACTCAAAGAGATGCGGCACCGTCGCGGCGGCGATCTTTCCGGCGGCCAGCAACAACAGCTCGCCATCGGCCGCGCACTCGTGCTGGAGCCACGCTTGCTGGTACTGGACGAGCCCACGGAAGGCATCCAGCCGAACATCGTTCGTGAAATCGGCGAGGTGATCAAGCGCCTGAATCGCGAAGAAGGCCTGACGGTCTTGCTGGTGGAGCAAAAACTGCCGTTTGCGCGGCAAGTAGCGAGTGATTTTCACATTCTGGAGAAGGGCCGACTGGTCGCTGAAGGCCCGATCAGCCAGCTCGGCGACAGTGTCGTGCAGGAATTCCTCAGCGTCTGATCCTGCTGGCAGCCGTGGAAAAACTGACCTTCTTTGGGGAAATTCCCCTGAGTGCCCCTGTCATTCGAGCGGAGAAAGGGGCTTCACAGCTTGCTGAAAACGCCCATCCGGGCTTTTTCAGCCCGCGGTTCAGGGAAAAAAAACAAGCCCAAGCAAACTCCGAATGAGTTCCGCTGATCACCGTGAGTCCTGCAACAAGACTTTCCTGAACGTTTGAAACGCTCAGCAGCGTCTCGCCTGAAACCGACAAATGTACCGAGACTTTCGGAAAGCTGGCGCCTTGCTTCTTCACGAGCGATTCGTGCCTTTATTTCTCAGTTTTCATGACCCCGCATCGCGAGCAACTGCGCAAAAATATCTGCCACACTTTCCGCCAGGCGGCATTGCTCCAATGAAAAGGCGGACAAACGTCCCAGCTCAATCACGACATGGGTATCTACATCTACCAGCACTGGAACCACCAGCACCACTTCCGGACTGACTTCTGCAGAAGCCCCTCTGATGCGCAAATGCCCTGTTGGCAAATGCGTGAGCTGAATTGCTCGCCGCCCCGAGAGGGCTGGCGTCAACAGGCTGGCAGTTTGCTCCACTGCAGCGGGTGTGCGCCACATTTCGGCACTGCCGCCCCAAGCACTACACAACACCAGCCCATCCGTCGTGATGCGATATGATGCCCCCACAAGCGCATCCGTTTGTGTCACCAAGAATCGCAGCGTCAGTGCATGCAGTTCATCCGCCTCCTGAAGGCCACTGGCCAACATCCGGTACTCATGCAACTGCTGGCTTCCGCTGGCAGCGTCCGTCATGCCCGCGGGAACCCCCGCGACTTCATTTTGTGCCAGCAAACTCATCTTGATGAAGCTGCGCCGCTCCGCCACCTCCATCATCAAGCCGATCACGGCACAGATCAGCAACGGCACAAAAAAATAAAGCAACAAGTCCAGCCAAACAGGCACACGCTGCTGCTGCAGTATCGCCAGCAACGCAAGCACAAATGCCGCCAGCGACCACAGCAGAGCACTCTTTGCCGGCAGCCGCAAAATGGAAAATGCGATGGCCAGAATGTAGATCGTTTCATATGCGGCCATGCGCCCGAAATACTGCTCGCCCAGCAACAAGGCACAATACGTAGTGCCCGTCAGGCAAATCATCAGGCAGGCCCCCAGCAAGGACTCCACATGCCGCTCCATGCGCGGTATACGACTGGCAGCCACCAGTATGGCCAGCACAACGCCAATCGGTGCCACGGCCAAGCGCAGCCAGTCCTGCAATGGCGCATCGTGACTGCCTAGCGCAATCGGTACGACGACCAGCAGATAAATTCCCAGCAAGCCAAAAACGGAATAGCGCAAGAATTTCGCGCAACGCTCACGCGCTTGGGCACGGAAGGCCTGCTCCAGTGCCGGCGGCAGCCGCAGCAAGCCGAGCAACCCACGCGCCAACAACTGCCGCATGTCATCTTCGGTGGTCGCGGAAGTCACCTGCCCAGCCGCACCAGCAGCAAGCCCGTGCGCTGCCGCCTGAGTTGGCGTCTGTGCTGCTGCGCCAGTTGTACGCCCCCTGGGATTTGTCAGCATCGCTGTGCCCTCGGCATCACCGCCAGCATAATCATCGGCACATGTGCGCCACATGACCCGCTCATACGGTCACCCGCTCGGATTGGAAAGGAAGTAGTAACGGCCTGTCGAGCAACGGCAGCACGCTGCCCGCCTCCAGCGGGCGGGAAAACAGGTAGCCCTGACCAAACTGGCAACCTAAGCCGCGCAAGAAATCCAGTTGCTCAACCGACTCCACTCCTTCCGCAATGACCGTCATGCCAAGATGATGCGCTAGCGCCACAATCGTACGCACGATCACCGCCTCGCGTTCGCCGCTGCCAAGTCGCTCGACAAATGAACGATCAATCTTGAGCGCACTGACATTGAAACTGGTGAGATAACTGAGTGACGAATAGCCCGTCCCGAAATCATCAATGTAAACCGGAATGCTCAGGTGGTTGAGTACAGACAGATTATGGGAAAAGGACGCCGCATTCTGCATGAGCTGACTTTCTGTCACCTCCAGACGGAGACTGCCCGGCGCCACGCCGTACTCGCTCAGCAGGCTTTCAATCTGCGCCGGCATGGCGGGATCAGAGAATGTTCGCGCACAAATATTGATACTGACGCCGATCGCCACCTCAGGCCGTGCGGCCTGCCAGTTGGCTAACTGCTCACACGCGGTCCGCATGACCCAATCCGTCAACGGGATGATGAGGCCGGTTTCTTCAGCGAGCGGAATGAAAAGATCCGGCCCCAGCAACCCCTGCTCGGGGTGGCGCCAGCGCAATAGCGCCTCAAAGCTTGCAAGCCGGCCACAGGAAAGTGACACCACTGGCTGGTAATACAACTCAAGCTGCCCTGTCTCAATGGCACGACGCAAATCAGAGGTCATGCGCAATCGGCTGGCGGCCTGCTGCTGCATGAAATCAGCGAAAACCGCGTGCTCGCCTTTGTGCCCCAGACTTTTGGCGTAATACATGGCGGTGTCGGCATCGCGTAGTAATTCCTCTGGTGCTTCATAGGGGCGATCGCCCAGCGCAATACCGATACTGGCACTGACCACCGCATCCTGATTGCCCAGACTGACGGGACGCTTGAGCTCGGTATGAATGCGGCGCGCCGCGTGCAGGGCATCGTCAATCGTGCTGATGTCATTCAGCAGTACGGCAAATTCGTCGCCCCCCAGCCGCGCCACGATATCGGTAGGACGCAGGCACTCATGCAGGCGCCGCGCGATTTCAATCAGTAGCAAGTCGCCCGCCACATGCCCGAGGCTGTCGTTCACCCATTTGAAGCGGTCTACATCCAGGAACAGCACGGCAAAAACATAGGACTGCCGGCGCTGACTGAGCGCGATGGCCCGGCGCAAGTGGTCCAGCAGATAGGCACGATTGGGCAGGCCCGTCAGCGAATCGTGCAATGCTGCATGCAGCAAACGCTCTTGGTGCCGCTGCTGGCGCTCGAATACACGCGCCAATTGCGTACCGATATGTTCCAGCGCATCCAGTAGTGCCGCCTCGGGAGTCATATGCTCCTCCGAGAAAAATTCCAGCACGGCCACCACGTCGAGTCCGACTTTTACGGGAAAGGCAAAACCGGCCTGAATACCGGCAGCATTCGCCAGTCGCGCATGACGCTCATCGACACTGGCGAGATCATTACTCCAAACCGACTGCCCGGAAGAAAGAGCCGTATGCGCAATGCTGCTGACGGCTTCGCGCCGCGCAAAATCTCCCAGCGACTTCACCGGGGCATAGCGTTCAAGGTCGCGCATGTGCCAGACCGACAGGGCCAACAATCCGTCTGCACGATCAGGGTCCGCGAGCAAAGCGTGGCCCACCGGCCAGCCGGCATGCACACAAATGCGGTCAACCGCAAACTGCAGCACCGATTCCACCGAATCGGCCTCATTCGCTGCCGCTGCCACTTCCTGCAGCAATGACAATTCCTTCTGCTTCATTTGCAGACAGAGTGTCTGCACGAAATCACGCCGCTCGGAATACTCC
>JAUXNL010000558.1 GCA_030684415.1 Moraxellaceae bacterium
TTGGCTTGGCTTGGCTTGGCTTGGCTTGTAGGGAGCTCGCGCCCCATCAGAGAGACTATTCAAGCGCCTAAACCTTCGAACCTTCGAACCTTCGAGCATTCGAGCCGAACCGTTCGAGCGCGATGACTTCACTGCATCGGCCTGCCTACCGGGTGTGCAGAGTCTTTCAAAGCACACCGAAGTAGCGCGAACTGAGCAAACGGGGCTCGTCAGGAGAGCGGCTTGTCGGCGGGCGGCAGACGTGGGGCATCTTCTTCAACCGTCCAGCCTTCGCCCTCGAAAACACGGCCATTGCCGTTGTCGGGCATGTCCTCTGGCGTCATGGTCCAGCCACTGTCGGCCCGCCACTGGAAGCCGGCCGTCCCCTGCATCTGCACCAACCGCTCCTCCGCCAGTTTGCGAAAGCGGGCCAGCACACGCCGGCGCACCGGCGGCAACAGCACGACCAGCCCGAGCACATCGCTGATAAAGCCTGGCACGATGAACAAGACGCCGGCGACATACCAGGCAATTCCCCCCACCAAGGCTTCAGAAGGCATTTCCTGGCGGTTGAGTGCCTCCATTGCCTGCCGGAAAAATACCTGTCCGCGCCAGCGGATCATCAGGCTGCCAGCGACCACCCCCAGCGCCAGCGCCGCCCAGACCCAGGCAGCGCCAATCTCGCGGCCCAGCGACATCGCCAGCAGCACCTCCGCCGGCGGCAACAACATGATCAGCAACAGCTTCATTCTTTTACTCTCCCGCCGCTCCCTTTCAGGCAGTCGGCACAGGCCGCAGTCAGGCAATCGGCACAGGCCTCAGCGGCATAGCGCTTGCGACTAAACAGCACACTGCGACCCGGCCAAGGATGGCCGGGTCGCGACTCCCGGCATGTGCCGGAATCGCGGGCTAACAAAGGCCCGGGATGGGCGTTTTTCAGCTTGCGGCTAACGGCCGGCGCGGGCCATGGCCACCAGGGTTTCGCGCGCCGCCAGTGGCGTTTCCACCGGCGCGGCAAACGCGATGCGGACGATACGCGAGCCCAGACGCAAATGCAGTCCTTCGGCATCAATCCCCGTCATCACCGGTGCCACGTTATCGGGCAACGCTATGCCATCCGGCAGGGCCATGCCGGCTTGCATGACGTAATGCCGCAGCGCATCGGCATGATCCTCGTTCATGTGGCCAACGATGCCGGCCTCGCGCTCACCCTCAAAAGGATTGGCACGCAGCACGGTTTCTGGCGGCAGCCAGTGGATGCGGCCAAAGCCACCGATAAAGCGGCAACGCTCCGGCTGCAAACGGAAAAACCGGAAGTCGTGGATACGATGAAAATCCTGCGACTCCGGGAAATAGCGGTAGTAGCGCTGCGCGGCGGCCTCGATATCCGCCGCCGGCAATGGCTGGCACACGCCGACCAGCGTCAGGCGCGCACTGGCCTGGATATCATCGCCACCGGCAATCACGATGAACGAGCAACGCGGATTGGCGCGCAGGTTTTTCGTGTGCTGGGCAAGGTCGGAAATCAGGAACAGCGGCGCGCCACTGGCATCCAGGCAATACGGCGCCACCGAACCGAAGGGATAGCCGGGCATGTCCTGCGACAGCGTGGAGAGCACGCCTTGATACGCCCCCAGCAACAAGGCTCTTGCATCGACACCTGCATCCTCTTTCATGCCGGGCTCTCCGTTTCAGGCCTGCAATTGCCGGGCATGATGCGCCAGATGATCGCCAATCAGCGTGGCAATGAAGTAGTAACCGTGGTCATAGCCTTCGTGCCAGCGCAAGGTCAGCGGCTGACCGGCTTGCGCGCAAGCAGCTTCGAATTTGTCCGGATGCAGCTGGTTGACCAGAAATTTGTCGGCCAGCCCCTGGTCGACAAGAATGCCCGCGGGAAACGGAGTCTGACGCTGTGCCATGAGTGCAGTGGCGTCATGCGCGAGCCACTGCTCGCGGTCGTCGCCAAGATAGCCGCTGAAGGCTTTTTCACCCCAAGGGCATTGTGCGGGGGCAGCAATCTGTGCAAACGCAGACACCGAACGAAACAACTCCGGGTATTTCAGCGCCAGCGTGAGCGCTCCATGGCCGCCCATGGAGTGGCCGAAAATGCCGGCACGCGCCATATCCAACGGCAATTCACTGGCCAGCAATCCGGGCAGTTCGCTGGCCACATAGGTTTCCATGCGGTAATGCTTTGACCAAGCCGCTTGGGTGGCATCGATATAAAACCCGGCCCCCATCCCAAAGTCCCAATAATCGCTTTCGCCCGGCACGCCTGCCCCACGCGGACTGGTGTCAGGTGTAACGATGGCAATACCGTGCAGGGCAGCGAAACGCTGCGCACCCGCCTTGATAGCAAACGTTTCTTCATTGCAGGTCAGCCCGGCCAAGTAAAACAGCACCGGGACTTTTCCCTGCATCGCCTCGTTTTTCTGCGTCGCCTCTTTCTTCTGCAGCGCTTGCGGCGGCAGATACACGCCGAACTTCATAGGCAAGCCAATCGCACTGGAGTCATGCTGATAAAAGCGCTGCACGCCGCCGAAGCAGGCATGCTCGCTGAGTAATTGCAGTGTCGACATACACCCTCACATTTTTACCGCCACTTCCGCTTGCCGGAGAGTGGGAAGCTTTTAGCAGCCTGCTGAAAAACACATTTCAGCAAGCTGTTTCCTGACCAGGGATGGTCGGGTCGCGAATCAATCACGCAAGCATGATTGATTCAGCGTGGAGCGATTCCGGACATGTGCCGGAGTCGCGGGCTGAAAAAGCCCGGATGGGCGTTTTCAGCATGCTTTTAGTGCTTGCTGAAAAACACAACAACTACCGGAAGCCCAGTGAGAAAAACACCAGCATGAACAGATTTTACAATCCGTAGCCTGCTCTCATTCCCCACTCGCACCGGTCGATAAAAGGGTGCGAATGAATTCGCAGTTGCCGATAAAGAGGTGCGAATGAATTCGCACCTACCAGACGAAGCACAACTGACTGCATTGGCATCCGCCGCCCGCCCCCGCACAGCGCCTCCGGAAAGGCTCAGTACACCACGACCGAGCGGATGGACTCGCCACTCTTCATGAGATCGAAGCCTTTGTTGATCTCGTCGAGCGTGAGGTGATGGGTAATGAGCGAGTCGATATCGAGCTTGCCCTCCATATACCAGTCGACGATTTTCGGGACATCGGTGCGGCCACGCGCGCCGCCAAAGGCGGAGCCCAGCCAGTGCCGGCCGGTCACCAACTGGAAGGGACGCGTCTGGATTTCTGCACCCGCTGGCGCCACGCCGATGATGATCGACTTGCCCCAGCC
>JAUXNL010000562.1 GCA_030684415.1 Moraxellaceae bacterium
GTAAGCAAAGAAAGCCGACTCCTGCGGAGGGCTCGCGCATCATGACGGCGGCTCCTGTAGCCGAGGCAACGTGGGCGTGTTCGCGCCTTCGTTGCTGCGCAACGGGCGTCTCACAATCAGCTTCTGTGTCGGGAAGAAAGCACTGCGTCGTAGGTGAAGCGATGAGTGTGGGTGGCTTGTGGGGGGTGATGGCGCTGTATTCTCTTTTCGGTTGAAACGAGCTTTCTGCCGCGGCGCTGGATAGCGGTATTTTCGCTGGCTTCGTGTTCGCTATGAATACTTCCAGTGGGGCGTAGGCGGAGAGCCTGTGTCTTCACGTTGCTGCCAGGTCTGCAATCGGCAACGCGGTTATTCAGGGCCTCACTGGGTAGTGGCGGGACAGTACCGTTTGTGTCAGGGACTCAGGGATTTTTTGGCGCGCTGGGTGGCGGTGACGGCGAGCAACACGAGGGCGCCGGCGATCACGCCGGTCACGGCATCAAGCAGGGAGGGCACAATGGCAGCGAGCAGCGGGCCGATGCCCGAAACGCTCGCAAGTGGCAGCGCGATGTGGCCAAGCAAGTGATGCAGCGCGGGCCAGTTGTGCACAAGAATGCCGCCACCCACCATGAACATGGCCAGGGTACCGGCGATAGACAAGAACTTCATCAACAGTGGCGCTGCGCGTAAGAGGAAGGCACCGAGCACATGCTGTGCGCGCACGGCAATACTTTCACCATCGCGACGGCTGAGCCACAAACCGGCATCGTCCAGCTTTACGATAGCGGCCACAAAACCGTACACCCCGACGGTCATCAGCAAGGCGATGCCGACGAGCACACCAACTTGCACCGAAAAGGTTTTGGCGGCGACCGTGCCTAGCGAGATCACAATGATTTCCGCCGACAAAATGAAGTCAGTGCGCACGGCACCGCGAATCTTGTCGCGCTCGAATGCCAGTACATCCACGGCGGGGTCGGCGAGGGCCGTCACCAATGCGGCATGACGGGCCTGCTTGTGCTCTTTGCCGTGCAGATATTTGTGCGCCAGCTTTTCAAAACCCTCGAAGCAAAGAAAAGCGCCGCCCACCATCAGCAGGGGCACAATCAGCCAAGACGCAAAGGCACTGATGAGCAGCGCCGCCGGCACCAGAATGGCTTTGTTGCGCATCGACCCTTTGGCCACCGCCCATACCACCGGCAACTCGCGGTCGGCGCTGACGCCGGTGACTTGCTGTGCATTGAGCGCCAAGTCATCGCCGAGGACGCCAGCGGTTTTCTTCGCGGCGACCTTGCTCATGACGGCGACATCGTCGAGCAGCGTGGCAATGTCATCAATCAGGGCAAAGAGGCTGGAGCCGGCCATCGAGGTCATCCTTGGCAATCAGGTGGGCAGGAGCGCCGATGATACGCAAGCGGCTCGGGAAATACCTGAGCCCTTGGCAGTAAAATCCTTGTTGGCGCATCCGGGATGAGAGGAAGAGCGTCAGTGGCTGAAGCTTGCGCTCTGGCATGCGGCGCTGCATCCGCTTGCTGAAGCGGCATCGATAAGACTTTCTTGAGCTTGCTCAAGACTTCAGCATAAACTGATTTCCAGCTGCCGGCTCTTTTCGACACTCTCGGCTCCTTCGGAGTCATTCGGCAGGGCTCTCCTGCGCTTGTCGAAGGATTCCGGTGAGCCCTGTCGAAGGAGGCATTTAATAACTCCGTTCGCTCTAAGTCAGCCTCAGAGGGATTTCAGTTGGTCGTCGAAGGGCTCAGCCCGAAAAGCTCCGGGTGACTCAAAGTCTCTCTAACAGCTTGCTGAAAAACGCCCACCCCGGGCTTTTCAGCGCTCGGCTTACTGGTAGCGCAATGCTTCGATGGGCTTGAGCTTCGATGCCTTGCTGGCCGGATAAAAGCCGAAAAAAATGCCGATGGCTGTGGCCACCGTGAAGGCCATGATAATCGACGACAGCGTGACCAACACCAGCAACTTGCCCGTACTCGCCACCGCAACCGCGCCACCCACCCCGATCAGCACGCCGACCAGACAACCCGCCACAGAAATGATCACCGCCTCCAACAGGAATTGCAGGCGGATATCGCCCGGCCTTGCGCCAATCGCCATGCGGATACCAATTTCACGCGTACGCTCCGTCACCGACACCAGCATGATGTTCATGATGCCGATGCCGCCGACAATCAGCGAAATCGAGGCAATTGCTCCCAGCATCAGCGACATCACGGCGGTGGTTTCGGCGGCGGTGTTCGCCAGTGCGGTCAGATTCTGCACCGTGAAATCGTCATCCTGACCTTCTCCGATACGATGCCGTTCGCGCAGCAGCGTCTTGATGCCGCTGTCCACACGCGGCATGTCGGCCTCGCTCTCTGCCTGCACCATGATCATGCGCAGCGAATCACGAAATCGCGACCCCTGTAGGCGGCGCTGCGCCGTGGTCAGCGGAATGATGATGGTGTCGTCCTGATCACGGCCATCCAGGCTTTGGCCCTTGCTGGCCAGCACACCAATCACCTCGAACGGATTGTTGCGGATGCGGATGGTTTGCCCGATGGGGTTTTCGCCTGCAAACAGGTTTTCGACAATCTGTTTGCCGACCAACGCTACCTGTGCGCCGGTGCGCATCTCATTGTCGTCGAAGGCATAGCCCTGCACCACGGCCCAATCGCGAAGCGGAAAGTAATCGCCGTTGCTGCCGATGATTTGTGTATTCCAGTTGCTGGTGCCGTACACCACCTGCTGGTTCATCTGCGTGATCGGCGCCATGTACTTTACGCCGGGTAATTCGGCGATTGCGCGGGCATCGCCAAGATTCAGGTTTTGCGCACCGCCAAAGCCACTGCGCACTCCATTGGCCGATGTGGTGCCCGGCATCACGATGAAGAGGTTGGAGCCCATGCTCGCAATCGACATCTGCACCTGCTTCTGAACGCCATTACCGATGGCGAGCATGAGGATCACGGCGCCCACACCAATAATCATGCCGAGCATGGTGAGAAAACTGCGCAGGCGGTTGGCGCGCATCGCTGATAGCGCTTCACGCAACATCACGAAAAACATGCATCGTCTCCCGTTGTCTGGAAATAGCGACTTGCCACATTTTTTTGTGGGGGCGGCTTTAGCCGCGATAGGCAGATTTTCATCTTGATGGCTTCGCGGCTGAAGCCGCTCCCACAATAGTGCTGGCTGTCCGGAAGTGGGCTTTCGCCACATGAAAATGCATGAAGTCCATGGCTAACATTTTTGGCAAGGGCGAACTCATTCGCACAGGGTGCGCCGACACTGCCATCAAGCGTCTCATGGCAGGTGCTCCCCCCAGTGAGGGGCGTGCGAATGAATTCGCATCTACAGAAACTTCCGTCACGGCAAGTGCTGTCGCTAAAAAATGGGCTCGATGAGCATCGGAATAGACGCCAGCATGGGAATGAGTCTGGGCATGAGCTTCATGCATGATGCAGCCCCGCAGCGACGGGGCCATCGTAGCGGACATGGCCGTCCACCAGCCGCACCAGCCGTTGTGCATGCGCGGCAATATCGGGCTCGTGTGTCACCAGCAGCAGCGTAATGCCCTGATCACGGTTGAGCTCGGCGAACAGCGCCATGATTTCTTCGCTGGTTTGCGTATCGAGATTGCCGGTGGGCTCGTCAGCCAGCACCAGCGCGGGGGTGTTGACCAAGGCGCGGGCAATGGCCACGCGCTGTTGCTGCCCGCCGGAAATCTGCATGGGCAGCGCATCCACACGATGGCCCAGGCCAACGCGCTCCAGCATGGCCGCCGCTCGCTTGCGACGTTCGGCCACGGGCACGCCGGCATAGACCAGCGGTAACGCGACGTTGTCGGCCAGTGTGGCACGCGGCAGCAAATTAAAGCCTTGAAACACAAAACCGATGTAGCGATTGCGGATGCCGGCCAGCGCTATCGGATCCAGATGTGAAACCTCAACGCCATCGAGCCGGTAACTGCCCGACGTGGGCGTATCGAGGCAGCCCAGAATATTCATGAACGTGGATTTGCCGGAGCCGGACGGTCCCATGACGGCAATAAATTCGCCACGCCGGATTTCAACATCCAGCCCCTTGAGAATGTGCACCGGCCCGGCACCAGACTCGTAGTCTTTGCACAAACCGCGCACCGAAAGAACAGAATCGCTCATGACTGCCTCCGGCTTACATGCCGAAGCGCATGCCGCGCGACTGCGCGTTGGCCTGTGCATCTTTGCCAACTAGCTCCTCGACCACGACCAGATCACCCGCTTTGAATTCATCGCCGGTCAGTTCGGTATAGCGACGGTCGGTAATACCAATGCGTACTTTCACCACTTGCAGTTTGCCGTCGCGCAGCACGTGCACGCGACCAACTCCGCCTGCGCCACCTTGCATACCCCCCTGCATACCCCCGCCACCGTCACGGGCGCTGCCACGGCGGCCGCCTCGGCCTTCGCTTTCTTGCGCCGCACCTTCAACACCACGATCAGCTGAGCCGGATGCAGGCGCTGCGCCGGCGGGTGCCATCACAGAAGCAGAGCCGGTTGCCGCCGGAGCAGACGCCACGGCAGAGGGCTCGCCTTGTGCCGCAGCCTGTTCACGCCGAGCGCGCCATGCAGCACGCTCTTCTTCGCTGAGTTCGCGACGTGGCCCGCGCTCGCCCCTTACGGCATCGCCATCCGCCGCAACTGCCGCCGAGAGGAAAAATCCACCGAGTGCCGATGTGCGCGCCGCTGCCGGCTTTTCTTCTGGCGCTGGCAACACCAGGCTTTCATCACTGGGCTTGAAGCGCAGCGCGGCATTCGGCACGCGCAGCACATCGCGGCGCTCCTGCACACCGATATCTACATAGGCGGTCATGCCCGGCAGCAATTTTTCTTCCGGGTTTTCCACCGCAACCACTACGTTGTACGTCACCACGTTCTGTTCGGTTTTCGGGTTCAAGCGAATCTGTTTGACCGCACCCTGAAAGCGCTGGCCGGAAAATGCATCCACACGGAAGCTGACTTTCTGACCGACGCGGATCTGGCCGATGTCGGCTTCCGCGAAGTAGGCGTCGATCTGCATTTCGCGCAGGTCTTTGGCAATCTTGAATAATTCAGGCGTGTTGAAACTGGCCGCCACCGTCTGCCCGGCATCCACGGCGCGCAACACCACTACGCCGGACACCGGTGAGCGGATGACCGAATAACCGAGATTGGCGCGGTCACGCGCGACTTGCGAACGCGCCTGCACCAACCGCGCTTGCGCGTCACGGAAAGCCTGCTGGGTTTTGTCGAGCTCCTGCTGCGAGACAAAGCCATCTTTAGCGAGCGGCGCAATGCGGTCGATATCACTTTGCGCGAGCCGCAAAGCCGATTGCGCAGAAGCAAGGCTGGCTTCGCTCTGCTGCAAGGAGGCGCGCAGCAGTGCATCGTCAAGCTGCATCAACACCTGGCCCTGCTGCACGCGATCATTGAAATCGGCATATAGGGCGGTGATGGTGCCAGAGACTTGCGTGCCCACGCTGACCAGCGTCACCGGGTTGAGTGTGCCGTTGGCGGACACGCGCTGCGAAATGTCGCCTCGGTCTATCGCTTCGGTACGAAAGCGCGCAGATATATCGTCGCTACCGCGCCAGAAATACGCGGCAAGCGCCAACAGCAGCAGTGCCGTGACAATCACTGGCCAAGTGAGGAACGAACGGATTTTCTGGAGAAGCGATGTCATGGCACAAGCTCGGTGTTCAAGGTGGCCGGGGCCAGCGTGCCGGTGGCACGGGCGAGGGAGATGCGGGCGCGCGCCCAGTCGTAGCGTGCTTTCACGAATTGCTGGCGCGCCGCCGCCAGCGCACTTTGCGCGTTGAGCACATTGATCAGATTGCCGAGGCCGGCCTGGTAGCGGGCGAGGGCGCCACGCTGTGACTCATCAGCGGCGCTCACGAGATCTTGCGTGGCAGCGAGCGACGCCGTGGCTGTGCGCAATGTCTGCCACGACTCCCACACTTCTTGCGACACCAATTGGCGCTGGCGCTCCAGTTCGTTCTGCGCGATGTCCACCTGGCTCTGCGCCAAGCGCAAAGAGGCGGCGCGCTGGCCGCCGGTATAGAGCGGGATGTTCAGGCTGAGACCGATGGAGCCGCTGTCGCCGGTGCTGTTACTGCTCTGCGTCCAGCCTTGTCGGGCCGACAGGCGCAAATCCGGGCGATCCGCGGCGCGTGACTGGTCGAGCGAGGCTTCGGCGGCCGCCACCCGCTGGCGCTGCGCCACCAGATCGGGGCGCAGGCGCTCGGCTTCGGCCAGAAACGGTTCCAGTGCTGGCAAGGCAGGCGCCTCGGGCACAGCATCCGGGGCGGCCAGCGTCAGTGTGGTGCTCGCCGGAAAACCGAGCACGATGGCAAGCTGGCCGCGCGCGATCTGCTGGTCGCCTTCGCGCTGCAAGGTGGCGAGCCTGGCTTGCGATAACGCCGTTTGCGCTTGCAGCAGGTCTTCACGCGTGGCCACACCCACGCGCTGGCGCACGCTGGCCGCGCGCAGGGTTTCGGCCGCCGCAGTTTCGGACTCACGGCTGGCGGCAAGTGCGGCATCGCTGGCAAACCACTGGTAATAGGCATCCACCGCTTGGCGCGTCACGTCCTGCAAGGTGGCATCGCGACTGGCCTGCACAGCGGAAAGCGTCAGCTCGGCTTGCCGGCGGGTGGCACTGCGCGCGCCAAAGTCGTAGAGCAACCAGCCGAGGGAAATGTCGGCACTGGTCTGGTCTTCGTTACCAGGGGTGGCGCTGTCGCCGAAGCGGCGGGTCTGGCCCAGCGATGCATCGACCGTGGGGCGGTAGGCCGCGTTTGCCGAATCGACACGCGCGGCCTGTGCCTCGGCATTGAGCCAGGCGCCACGCGTGGCGGGATTGCGGCACAGGGCAACACGCACGACGCCCGCCAAGTCCAGCGGCGTGGAAGATGCGGCGCAGTCTGCCGCCGCAGACGCCGTGGCGGCCGCCGTCACTGGCTGAGGCAGGGGCAGCACCATGGCCAGCACGAGCGCTGGCGCAGACCAGCGAAAAACGGAAGAACGCAAATAAAGATGGGGCATGGAAAAGCAGTCTCGTACGTCAGGTTCTGGCTTGGCAGCAGGCCCAGAAAAGTGTCGCGTATGGCTTTTCACACCGGGCAGGGCTCGGCTGGGTGTGGCGGGTTACAACGGCTTGTGGTCGGGCGCCGGCTCAGTCTGGCGACTTTTGGCCGGTTTCGAGTGATTTCGTCAACACCCCACGATGCCACAAGATGGCAGGAATTCGTGTCACCACAGTGTCATTCCCGCTAACGCGCCAGCGGCACATCGGTTGACACGCCATGCGGGCAATCAATCAGGGCCTTGCGTATCGGCCACTGCCTGTCTCGGTATCAGAGGCCTATTGCCGGCCCAACGTCGGTGCAGCAGGCCAGTCTGCGGCGTACTCACATGACGTGTCTTTCTACAGCGCCGGCGGCCGTGTCGGTGTCGGTGTCGGACAACCGTGCCACGATCACCATGCCGTTTCTGGCGCAATCCTGCCCGAGGCTAACGCTCACCTCTCGCCAACACGGCCTTGGGCGCCCCAAACAGTCCGCTTTTGGCACAAACGCTGTATCACCCCTGTTCATTTACCGAAAAAACCGGCAAAAGCGGCAATGCTGTCAATGTTCGACCCGTTGGCCTCACGTATAAAGCGCCGTCTCTGCCCATCTTGTCAGACAAGATGGGCCTCATAAGCCCCTTTAGCCCCTATCGAGGTATCTGCCATGCCGACCTACAAGGCCCCGTTGCGCGACATGCGCTTCCTGATGAATGAAGTGTTCGACTACCCGAAGCACTACAGCAAACTCAGCAACGGCGCGGATGCCACGCCCGACATGGTGGATGCCATTCTTGGCGAATGCGCCAAGCTCTGCGAAGAAGTGCTGGCCCCGCTCAACCTCTCCGGCGATCTGGAAGGCTGCCACTTCGAAAACGGTGAAGTGACCACGCCCAAGGGCTTCAAAGAAGCCTACGACGCCTATGTAGCGGGCGGCTGGCAGGGCCTGTCGCACCCGCAGGAATACGGCGGACAGGGCATGCCCATGTCGCTCGGCCTCATCAAGTCGGAAATGATGGGCACCGCCAACTGGTCGTTCACCATGTACCCCGGCCTCTCCTTGGGCTGCATGAACACCATCATGCAGCACGGCACGACAGAGCAGAAAAACACCTTCATGCCGCCGTTGGTGGAAGGCCGCTGGACCGGCACCATGTGCCTGACCGAACCACATTGCGGCACCGACCTCGGCCAGATGAAGACCAAGGCCGAACCGCAGGCTGATGGCAGCTACAAGATCACCGGCACCAAGATTTTCATTTCCGCCGGCGAGCACGACCTGGCTGAAAACATCATCCACATCGTGCTGGCCCGCCTGCCCGACGCCCCTCCCGGCACCAAGGGCATCTCGCTGTTCATCGTGCCCAAGTTCATCGCCAAGGCCGATGGCACCGTGGGCGAGCGCAATGCCGTGGTCTGTGGCTCCATCGAGCACAAGATGGGCATCCGCGCCTCCGCCACCTGCGTGATGAATTTCGACGGCGCTACCGGCTACCTGATTGCAGAACCGAATGGCGGCCTGAACGCCATGTTCACGTTCATGAACTCGGCGCGTATCGGCACCGCCGTGCAGGGCATCGCCCATTCCGAACTCAGCTTCCAGGGCTCGCTGCCCTATGCCAAGGAGCGTCGCTCCATGCGCGCCGTGTCGGGCAAGAAAGAGCCGGACAAGATTGCCGACGCGCTGATCTGGCACGGCGATGTGCGCCGCATGCTGCTCACGCAGAAGGCCATCACCGAAGGCGGCCGCGCCATGCTCTATTACTCCGCACAGTACGCGGACCACATGGTGAACGGCATCATCGAAAACGATAAAGCCAAGTACGAAAAGTGGGACGACAAGCTCGGCTTCCTGACGCCGATCCTCAAGGGTTTCCTTACCGAACTGGGTCTGGAATCCGCCAACATCGGCATGCAGGTGTTTGGTGGCCACGGCTACATCAAAGAGCACGGCATGGAGCAGATTGCGCGTGATGCGCGCATCGCCACGCTGTACGAAGGCACCACCGGTATCCAGGCACTTGATCTGCTCGGCCGCAAGACGCTGATCATGACCCGCGGCAAAGCCGTGCGTGATTTCACCGGCATCATGCTCGGCTTCTGCAAGGACAACGCGCTGAACGCGAAGATGCGTCCGTTCGTGTGGCAGATTTCCAAGCTGGCCGCGCAGTGGAACATGCTTACCGTGCGCACCATGCTCACCGCGCGCAAGGACCGCGAAATCGTGTCCTCGGCCTGCCACGATTTCCTGATGTATTCCGGCTACGTGACCATGGCCTATTTCTGGGCCGTGCAGGCCGCCGTGGCCTTTGAAAAGCTGGAGAAGGGCGGCAGTGAAACGCCGGAGTTCTACAAGGCGAAGATCCAGACAGCCGAGTTCTATTTCGACCGCTTGCTGCCGCGCGCCAAGGGCCATGTGGCCGGCATCATCGCCTCGCCGAAGTCGCTGATGCAGATGGACAGCGATGCGTTTTCGATGAGCTGATGTCGCGCCCGGGCGAGTGGCGCTGCCACGCTGCCCAATCCTCATACAGGCACGCATGAAAAGGCCGGACTTTTGTCCGGCCTTTTCATGCGTGCTGATCGAGGGAAAACAGGCTGCCCAACCATTGGGCCGTTGCCAAACCGAATGAACACAGGTGGCCTAGAAAAGTGTTCACAGCAGTGCGGCCTCCAGCCGCTGTTTGCGTTGCTCCCAGTCCGGCATCACTTGCCCGAGCAGCTTGAAGAACCGTGCATCGTGGTCGCGGTGTTTGATGTGACAAAGCTCATGTGTCACCACGTACTCGATGCAGGGGCGGGGCGCGCGAACCAGGTTGACGTTCAAGGTCATAGAGCCGGTGCGTGACAGACTGCCCCAGCGGGATTGCATGGCGCGCACGATCAAACGCGGCTGCTCGATGCCTCTGAAGTTGAGCAAGTTGGCATCCAGGACTTCAGTGAATACGGCGCGTGCTCGGTCGAGATACCAGCGATGCAGTAATGCCTTGACGCGCTGTGGCTCCGGCTCACCAGGCAGGGTAACCAGAAGCTGGCCGCGCGTGAGCTTCACAGTGGCCGCATCCCCCGGCACTAGCTTCAGCCGGTACTGCCTGCCGAGATAGAGATGCGATTCCCCGTTGATATATTGCCTAGCCGGCGTACGCGGGCGGTAACGCTCGAACTCGGCCAGTTGCCGCCAAATCCATGGGGCTCTCTTCTGCACCCGCTCCGCAACCAGTGCCTCGGGACATCCGAGAGGCGCGCGTACTAGGACACGGCTGTCGGGGTGGACCTCGATCGTCAGCGTCTGCCTCGATGCCAGAAAGCATACCTCGTAGCGAATGGTATCGGCGCCGTAAGTCAGCACTCCAGTCATGGCTTTCACTCTGCCATCCGGTGGCGAGCGAGCTGCATCGTTTTCTCGATAATCTTGTCCATTTCGGACGTAGTCAGTGCGATGCCCCGTACGCCCTTAAGTTCGTCGTAAAGATAATCATCGATCTCGTTCATCGTCCGGCGCTGAGCATCGAGGTCATCCCAGTAGCCGACCTTGCGGTTACGGCGAAAGATCTCCCACACCGACAGCGCAGCCTCGGCGGCAGCCTCCTGAGTGTGCTGATCGTCGTTGAGGTGTGTCGCCACGAAAGGGAGCAACAGGCCATAGATGGCAACGGCATCCGCGTCGCCGTGAAGTACCACGGGCAGGTCATCGCCCTTGCGCGAAACCACGGCATCCTTGATCTCGCTAACGCGCTGCAAGTATTCCAGATCAGACAACCGTTTGGCGCGGTAGTCGTCGATGGCTTGCTGGATCAACCTGGAGAACTTTTGATAGAAGGCCGGGTCCTTTTCCAGCCTTTCATTAATGGCGCGCTTGGTGGCATGGGCGATCATGTCAGCCTTGGCGCCGAGGCTCTTCTCGCTGCCTGCGCCTTGTTCCTCGACCACCTTCTGAAAAGCAGCCTCGTCGAAGATGTTCACCGGTGCGTTTAGCTGTACCACCTCAGAGGCCGAGATGTGTGTGTCCAGCAGCTTCTGGATTCGCGGCTCGAAGTCGCGGTAGTCGACGGATTCCGCATAACGCAGCTTCACTGCCGCCTTGAGATTGACGAAGCGTTTGAGGTCGTTCTTGTAGGCACGCAACTTCTGTTCTGGCGTCTCGGTGATGAAACGCTCGCTAGATAGTGCAATGGCGAGCGTCTTGGCGTAGGCCGATAACCGCTCATAGAAATCGGCACGCAGTTTTTCGTTGGCCAGCAGCTGCTCGAAGGCTTCTTCGTCCTGGCGGTTTTTCACCGTCTTGAACAGGTCCCAGAGCTCGGCATGACGCTGCGGTAGCGCCTTGGTTTCTTCATGTATCGAGCCCAACGCCCCCTCAAGATCCGCCGCCTCAAATCCTTCCAGGGCACTGTAGGTGGTTAGTGCCTGATCCAGCTCGCCCAGCACACCCACGTAGTCGATGATGTAGCCGAAGTCCTTGGCTTTGCTTCCCGACTCGTCCTCATACAGGCGATTCACTCGGGCAATGGCTTGCAGCAAGGTGTGATCTCTGAGCCGTCGCGCCAGATACAGCACTGTGTTGCGCGGCGCATCAAAGCCGGTCAGCAGTTTGTCCACCACGATCAGTATTTCCGGCTCGTCGCCGAACTTGAAGGCATTGACTATCTGCTTGTTGTAGTCCTCCTCCGAGCCATAGCGCTTCATCATGCGTTGCCAGAAAGCTACCACTACGTCGGTGGATTCCTCGGCGTCGATCTCGTCGAAACCCTCGCGCTCGTCGGGTGGCGAGATGATCACCTCGCTGCTGACCGCCCCCAACTCGTCCAGAAATGCTTTGTAGCGCAGTGCCGCCGCCTTGTTGGGTGCCACCAGCTGCGCCTTGAAGCCGGTACCCTGCCAGTTCTGGCGGTAATGCTCGCTGATGTCGAAGGCACGCATGTAGATCACTTGTTCGGCTTTGTTAAGCATCTCGGCGCGCGCGTATTTTTTCTTCAGGTCAGCCTTCTGCTGGTCAGTCAGCCCCTGTGTGTGGCGCTCGAACCAGATGTCGATAGCGGCCTGGTTCTGCTCCAGCTCCACCATGCGCCCTTCATAGAGCAGCGGCACAATGGCTCCGTCGGCCACCGCCTGGTCGATGGCATAGGCGTGGATAACACCACCAAACTTCGCCACGTCACTCTTCTCGCGGGTGAGCAGCGGCGTGCCGGTGAAGCCGATGTAGCAGGCATTCGGGAACATCTGCCGCATACGTGCTGAGTAACCGCCAAGCTGCGTGCGCTGGGTTTCGTCCACCAACACGAAGATGTCGGGCGAGGCATCCGTGAACTTCTTGTAGGCCAGCGCCTTGTCGAACTTGTGCACCAGCGTGGTAACGATGTGCGCCTTGCCGTCGGACACCAGCTCCACCAGATGGCGGCCGCTCTCGGCCCGGTCCGGCGAGAGGCCGCAGGCGGCGAAGGTATTGCCGAGCTGCTTGTCCAGATCCACCCGGTCGGTCACCAGCACGATGCGCGGACTGCGGATGGCCGGCTCCAGTGCCAGCGCGCGGGCCAGCATCACCATGGTCAGCGACTTGCCCGAGCCTTGCGTGTGCCACACGATGCCGCCCCGGCGCTTGCCGCTGTCGTCGGTCCGTCTGACCCGCCGCAACACCTCCTGAATGGCGAACACCTGCTGGTAGCGCGCGACCTTGCGCACGCCACCGTCGAACACGGTGAAGGCCCAGGTCATCTCCAGCAGGCGCTCCGGGCGACACAAGGCGTAGAGCGTGCGGTCCTGCTCGGTCACTTGCCGACCCACGAAGTAGGGCGCAATCTCCTCGCGCACGCCCAGCTCGGCAAAGCTCAGATCGAACAGCGAGGCCTTGACCGACTCCGGCAGCGGGCGTTCCAGCAGAGGGGCCAGCTCCGCATCCGCTACGTCCTCCCTCCATTTCGACCAGAACTTGGCCGGGGTGCCAGTGGTGGCGTAGCGGGCCTCGTTCTTGTTCACCGCCAGCACCATCTGTGTATACGTAAACAGGCGCGGGATGTACTCGTCGCGCTGATTGCGGATGGTCTGCGAAATGGCCTGGGCCACCTCGACTTTGGGTGATTT
>JAUXNL010000568.1 GCA_030684415.1 Moraxellaceae bacterium
GGCTGCGGCACCATGGTCTGCATGTCCACCAACGGATTGCGTGCTTCACTGGTGGGGTGTGTCTGCATGATGCCCGATGCGGGAGTGTTCACCGCTGCTGCAGCGGCATTCGTCACTGATTTTGCAGGGTGGCCTGTTGCCATGGCGCTGGGGGGAACCGGCACTGCTTCCTCATCGTGAGGCACTGCGCCATGATTCATCTGGCTGTGATCCATGTGATGATGATTCATAGCGGCCTGATCAAGCGCAGAATGGTTCATCTGTGCATGATCCATCGACTCATGAGTCCCTGCGGTTTGATGTGCCGAATGATCGCTCGCAACAGCATGTCCGGCTGAGTGTCCTTCATGCGCCGCCCCCACTGCCGCACTGCCATGCGCAGAATGCGCACCATGTCCTCCATGACCGCCATGACCGCCATGCCCCATGTCCTCCATCGTGAGCAGCGGACGCGGATCCAGCGGTGGCACAGCAGCGATCAGCCCGGGTGCCGTCGCCAGTGTGGCGCGTGCATAGCCGGTGCGATCCATGCTTTGCGCAAATATCGTGCAGGCCTCCGTGAGCGGCGTGACAATCACATCCAGCGTTTCGGCAACACCAAGGCGGAATTCCTCCACCTCGACCGGCCGCACCGGCTGACCGTCTGCTGCCACCACGGTGAAACGGTGACCCGGAATGCGCACATCGAAATAGGTCATGGCGGCAGCATTGATGAAGCGCAGCCTCACGCGCTCACCAAGGCGAAACAGGCCCGTCCAGTTAGCCGCCGGTGAATGGCCGTTGACGAGATAGGTGTAAGTCGCAGCAGAAACATCCGCAAGATCGGTGGGCGTCATGCGCATGTCGCCCCAGGCACGCCGATCCGCCCAAGCAGCGGCAAAACCGCTTTTTTTCACATCACGAAAAAAATCACCCACGGTGCGCTGGTGATAGTTGTAATACGTGCCCTGCTTTTTCAGGTTGGCCAGAATGCGATGCGGATCGGTATCACTCCAGTCCGACAGCACAATCGCATGGTCGCGATCTGCCATATGGGGCTCGGGTTCGAGCGTATCCACAATCAGCGCGCCATAAAGCCCGCGTGCCTCCTGCATGGCGGAGTGGCTGTGATACCAGTACGTGCCACTTTGCCGCAGCGGAAAACGGTAGGTGAACGTTTCACCCGGACGAATGCCGTGAAAGCTGAGCCCCGGCACACCATCCATATCGGCTGGCAGCAGGATGCCATGCCAGTGGATGGACGTGTCTTCACGCAAGTGGTTGGTGACACGCAACTCAAGCTCGTCGCCTTCACGAAAGCGCAATACTGGCGCCGGCAGAGAGCGGTTGACGGTAATGGCCATGCGCTCACGACCCGTAAAGTTGACGCGTTGCTCACCTATCGCCAGCTCGACAAGGCGGCGCGATGACACCGGGCCCGTTGCTTCCGCAAGGGCATGGCCCCAACGGGGTAGCCCAAAGCCCACGGCCAAGCCACCAAGGGCCAGCCCTTCAACAAAACGGCGGCGCGACAACGCGCGCACCGGTGACATATCGCAAATGGGGTTGCTCATGAGCGTGCCTCTGCACATCCCGGCCACACAAAAAACAGGGCGTCAGGAAATGAAAACGGAGGCTGGTCGCTCGCGCGACCAGCCGCAGGAACGGCGTCGGGGCTCAAGCAATGGGAGGTTTGTGTGGCAGGGTCAGGCGTGGTGAAAGGTAAAGCGGCAGCCGGTGCGGCTGATGACCGGCCGGCAGTGCCTTTTCAAGCGGCACAGCGGACAACAGTAGAATGGCAGAAACACTGGCGCAATCACATTGGCCAAGATCACAGCAATGCACAGAAGCAGGTTCTTTATCTGCAAGGGATTCAAGGCCTGCTGAACGTGCGGGTCTGGCCTCGTCGTGACACGGCGTTCTGACGACAGCGTCGTCCGGCACCAACCCGACAGCAAGAGGAGCATGAGCATCTTGCGATACCAGCCCATGCGCCGTCTTTGACACCTGAACCGATGCCATCTGAGCCAATGGCATCTGGATCAGCGCCATCTGCGCCCTCGGCATGCCGGCCAGCACGAAGGCAAACACAAGAAAAAGACGGAGGAAAGGATAAGGGGGCATGAGCAGGATTTTGCGCGCGTCGCCCCTGTCGGCGCAAGACTGAGCGCATCGTGTGCGTGATACCGCCGCCGATGCGCCCGAGACCATCCTGTCTCAGACCTGGCGGCGGATATCCTTCCAGAACCGGCGCAGCAAGCTGGCGGTGTGATGCGGGCTTTCCACCATCGGCAAATGCCCGACACCCGGCAGCAGTTTCATGCGCGCATGGGGCATGAGCTCCAGAAACGTTTCCGCGCAACTCACATGGAGCACCTGATCGTCGATGCCCCACAGGATGAAGGCCGGCGCCGTCACCGATGAAAATGCCGGCAGCGATTCATCCGGGGCATGCTGCATGAGCTGCCGGAACATGTGCTCGTTGACATGGCGACGCGACACCAGCTCCTGATACATCGCCGGCGCCATGAGCACTGCCATGGTCCGGCTTTGCATCACCGTCGAGAGCAAATCGAACACGCCCTTCATGCTGTGAGCGACCAGGCCGTTGCGCCCCTGCATCAACTGTTCTTCAAAGCGGGTGGTGCGTGTGCCGGCCACGCCGGCGGCGTTCATCAGCGTGACACTGCGCACAGGCTCGGGATGGCGTGCGGCGAGCAAGCCGGCAATTCCACCGCCCATCGAGCTGCCCACCACATGTGCTGGCGACGGCAGCACCTTACCCATCCACTGCGCAATACGTGCAACCTGATGATCCATGCCATACGCCACATCCGGCTTGAACCAGCTCTGACCCCAACCGGGCAGATCAGGAATGAACAAGTGATAGCGCCGTGCCAGAAACGGCAACAGCGGCAGCCAGTTTTCCTTGCTGGCGCCAAAGCCGTGCAACAACACGACCGGCTCCCCCTCCGGATTGCCACCCTGCAGCCAGACCATGCGCAGGCCATCGACAAACGCATGCCGGCTACGCAGCCCCGTCACCGTGCCATGTAGACGATGCAGCAGCGGCATGAAGCTACGGTAGCGCCAGCGCTGCAGCAACTCCGGATGCGGCGGCTGGGCTTTCGCCAGATACGCCGGGCCGACTTCGCTGATAAAGCCACGCTCCAGTTCTTCCAGCGCGCTTTCGCTGGCATCGCTGCCAGTCTCGTTCAGGGCTGCTGCGCTAATGTCTGCACGATTAGTTTCTGCACCATTAGTTTCTGCACCGTTAGCCTCTTCATCGCTAATAGCTGCTTCGAGCGCTTGATTCATGCCACCAACCTCGGTTGTTCAGGGCTCAAGATTTCACCGCACGATAATCGCCCAGATCGAAATGCCGCAACTGCAACGCATATTGCGTAGCAAAGCCAGGGTACATGGTGGCGTTATAACCGTCTTCCGTCAGATACCAGCTCTTGCAACCCGAGTTCCAGTTGGTTTTGGCCAGCCGCTTTTGCAGGGCACGGTTATGCCGCTCTTGCACTTCTGGCACCACATCGAACAGACGGAACCCGCCTTCGACCAGTGCCCGGATACCCTGCACGGCATAGCCGATCTGCGACTCCATATAGACCAGTGCTGAATTGTGGCCGGGGCCGGAATTGGGCCCGAGAATGAAAAACAGGTTGGGATAACCCGACACGTTCATGCTCTTGAAGGCCTGTGCCCCGCGCTTCCACTCTTCTGCCAGCACGCGACCATTCAGACCCGTCACCGGGAATGGCGTACCGGCCTTGCTGACATCAAAACCGGTGGCAAACACGATGCAGTCCACCTGATGCTCGATTCCCTCTGCCGTGCGGATGCCTTCCGGACTGATGCGGGCAATCGGCCAGGTAATGAGCTTGCAATTCGGTTTTTGCAGCGCGGGGTAGTAATCATTGGACACCAGCACACGCTTGCAGCCGATACGGAAATTCGGCGTGAGCTGCCGGCGCAGCCAAGGGTCTTGCACCTGCCGTTCGAGATGCGCACGCGCCAGCCGCTCGGCCACGTTGGTCAGCGGCGACTTCCAGATCACGGCCAGCGCCATGCTTTCATGCGTCCAGAACAGCGCCTGACGCAGCGCTGTTTGCGCTGCCGGCAAGTGGCGGAACAGCGTCTTGCTCCAGTCCGGCGACCGGTAATCGGCGCGCGGCGTCACCCAACCCGGCGTACGCTGGAACACTTTGACCGATGCGGCCGTTTTCACCAACTCGGGAATGATCTGGACGGCACTGGCACCGGTGCCCACAACCGCCACACGCTTACCGGCAAAATCGTAGTCATGATCCCAGCGTGCGCTGTGGATTTTCTTGCCTTCAAACGTGTCGATACCCTCGATTTTCGGAAAGCTGGCATTCGACAAGCCGCCAGAGGCCATGATGACGCTACGTGCCCGGAAGACATCGCCACCTTCAGTGCGTACTTCCCACTCCCCTTCCCGCTCGTGAAACGCAAGGCCGGTAACGTTCTGCCCGAAACGCACCAGCGGACGCAAACCATAACGGTCTGCCAGATGATGCACATAGCCAAGAATCTCGCGGCTACCGGAATACGCACGCGACCAATCCGGGTTCTGCGCAAACGAAAAGGAGTAGAGATTGGACGGAATATCGCAGGCGGCCCCCGGATAATTATTGTCGCGCCAGGTGCCCCCCACATCCGCCGCCCGCTCCAGCAGAATGATGTCGTTAATGCCTTCCTGACGCAGGCGGATGGCCGCCCCCAAACCGCCAAAACCAGCGCCGATGATCAGCGTCTGGAAAACATGTGCTTTGGCGGCTGCCGGTGTCGATGTGTCGCTGGCTGATGCCTGCGCCGAGGAGATAGGCACGACCTTGCGGCTGCGGGCGCCTGATTTTCCTTTTGCATTCACGGCAGTTTCGCCGGCTGCAGCGGCTTTGCCGG
>JAUXNL010000587.1 GCA_030684415.1 Moraxellaceae bacterium
GCCATGCCCGCATTTCCCCTGGTCGGCTTCTCGTTGCGGGAACGAAGCCACGACGGGCGGGGGCAGGTCAAAGGATTCCCACGCCCTGCCGACCAGCCGATTTCTGATTGCAAACGCCGAGATTGGCAGCGTCATATGGGGCCACGCCTCCGGTCTGGACCATACCGCTCCCATGAACGCCAGTTCGCTGACACCAGCGGAGTCTGCAGCGCTGAACATCGCCCGCGCCGCGCTCCTTGAGTTGTGGCAGGCCCGAGACCACAGGCTGGACCCGATGGACGCCCTGGTGGTGGCCACCATCATTCAGGCCAATGTGGATGCGGCGACCTCAGGACTGGACGAGCAGGTCGCCTTCGGTCCCCTCGATCGGCCGCCGCCGGACGAGTCCCGCCGCCGGGTCAGCATCAGCCGGGTGGCCGACAGTCTGGACCTGAGGTTCGAAACCGTTCGCCGGCGCGTCAATCGGCTGAAGGACAAGGGGATCATCGTCGCTGACGCGGCCGGGGTGATCGTGCCGGAATCCTACTTCCACACCCCGGCCAATGCGGTGACGGTGCGGGCCATAGACGAGCTGGCGGCGCGAACCTACCAACGGCTGACGAGCCTGGGCTATTTCGATGACCGGCCCTTGCCGGGACCGCCCAGCCCGCCGACGGAACATCCCTATCGCGCGGTGGCCCGCCACTTCATGAGCTACGCCCTGCGGCTGGGCGGCGAGATGCGGGTGCTAAGCGGCGACTTCATGAACCTGCTCCTGATCCTCCACCTCAGCCACCTGAACACGTCGGGCCTGGGGGACGCACGGGGTCAGGCCGAAACCTCCCACGAGGAGGGCCCCGTGATCGATGACGCCAGGAAGATCCCGATCAGCGTCGCCGCCCTGGCCCGGGAGACCGGAGTGCCGTTCGAGACAACCCGTCGGCGGCTCAGCCGACTCGCCGAGCAGGACATCTGCCGGCAGGTGGGCGGGGGCTACATCATGCCGGCCGAGACGATCCTGTCCTTC
>JAUXNL010000590.1 GCA_030684415.1 Moraxellaceae bacterium
CCGCCGACAGACTATGTGATCCATGGCGTCCAAGGCCCGATCGCCTTCTCAACCTCCATAGAGCTTGGTCCATTTCTAGTGATCCTGTTGGCGCTCGGCTTCTTTATGAGCCTGGGCATGGCGGCGGTGCTAAAGCACATACCGGCCTACTATCCTGAGAAGGTCGGCGCCGTCGGCGGGGTCGTCAGCATGGTTGGCGGGCTTGGCGGATTCATTCTGCCGCTGGTGTTCGGGGTGCTGAATGATCTCACCGGCGTCTGGACCAGCTGCTTCTTCCTGCTCCTTCTGTTGAGCCTGACAGCTCTTGTCTGGATGCACTTCGCCGTGCGCCAGATGGAATCTCAGGCAGGCGTTGACCGCGATCAGTTGCCTGAACTGCCGGAGATGGCCGGCCTGCACGCCGCCCGGCTCGCCCGGGGCGCCGGCAAGGGGCTGCTGGGTAAGGGGGGCGCCCTGACGCGCCCGCCGATCACCGATTGGCGGCCGGAAGATCCTGTTTTCTGGGAGGCCGCCGGCCGCAAATTGGCGCGCCGCAACCTCTGGATCTCCACCTCCTGTCTGCTGTTGGCGTTCGCCGTCTGGATGGTCTGGAGCGTTGTCGTCGCCAAGCTTCCCGCCGCCGGCTTCCAGTTCACGCCCGATCAGCTGTTCTGGCTGGCGGCCCTGCCAGGTCTCTCGGGGGCGACACTACGGATCTTCTATTCCTTCGTGGTGCCCCTGTTTGGCGGCCGCCTTTGGACTGCGATCTCGACGGCGTCCCTGCTTATCCCGGCCTTTGGCATCGGCTATGCGGTGCAGAATCCCGAAACGCCCTATCTCATCTTCATCGTTCTGGCTCTGCTCTGTGGCTTTGGGGGCGGTAACTTCGCCTCCTCGATGGCGAACATCAGCTTCTTTTTCCCCAAGGCCGAAAAGGGTTCCGCGCTGGCCATCAATGCGGGGTTGGGCAATCTCGGGGTCAGCTTGATGCAGTTTGTCGTTCCCCTCGCCATCACCGTAGCGGTCTTCGGCGTCTTGGGCGGAGAGCCGCAGACCGTCGGCGAGGGCAGCCAGCTCTGGGTGCAGAACGCTGGCTTTCTCTGGATCCCGTTCATTCTGGTGGGGACGGTGCTGGCTTGGTTCGGCATGGATGATCTCGCCACCATCAAGGCCTCGTTCGCCGATCAGGCCGCCAT
>JAUXNL010000017.1 GCA_030684415.1 Moraxellaceae bacterium
GCCATCGGCAAATTTCATGGCATGGCGGGAGCTTTCACCATCGGTGATGTCCAGCGTGTTCTTTTCGGTGTGGACTTTAACGCCCAGTGCTTCGATCTTGCGGCGCAGCACTTTCGCGCCGCCATCATCCAGTTGCACAGCCATCAGGCGTGGCGCGAACTCCACCACATGGGTTTCAAGCCCCAAGTCTCGCAGCGCCTTGGCGGCCTCCAACCCCAGCAGGCCGCCCCCCACCACCACGCCGATTTTAGAAACGGCCGCACCGGCCTTGATGGCTTCGAGATCTTCAATCGTGCGGTAAACGAGACAATGCTCGCGATTGTGCCCGGGCACGGGCGGCACAAAGGGAAATGAGCCGGACGCCAATACCAGCTTGTCGTAAGGCAGGACCTCGCCCGATGCCGTGGTAACGGTTTTGGCGACTCTGTCGATGGCAACGGCTTTGCTGTCCAGCTTTAGCGCAATGCCGGTTTCGGCGAAGAAATCGCCCTTCACCAGCGACAGGTCAGCGGCGGTTTTGCCAGAAAAGTACGCGGAAAGATAAACGCGGTCGTAAGCGGGGCGCGGTTCCTCGCAAAGAACAGTGACCTCACAGGCCTCGAAGCCGCTGCGCTCTGCCAACGCTTCCAGGAACTTGTGGCCCACCATGCCGTTGCCGATGACCACGATACGGGTTTTGGCGCTCATCTTTGCCTCCGGTGCCCGCGCTTGCGGGGCTTGCTGTGTCCCCCGCTGCATGGGCCAGACCGGATTGTCGGGGCCGAAATGCAGGCGGAGCATGCCTGTGACAGGCCCCGTTGCCTGCAAAATGTGATGCGGACCCTTGAGTGATAACGCCGCCATTGCCGTTATCGCCGCGATGTATCGCCGCCCCGCAGGGCGCGCGATGAGCCGTGTCAGACGGCGTGTGCCTTTTCCTTCTCTGCTGCTGTATCGGGTGATGCTGTTGTTGCCGTTGCTTCTATCGGGTTTGTCGCTACCGCGTCGCGGCAACTGGCCAGAATCTGTTTCAGTTCCGGCTGACAGGAACCGCAATTCGTGCCGGCCTTCAAGCACAGTCCAATCGCTGCCACCGAATCCAGCTGCTGCGCCGTAATCGCCTGGCGAATGGTTTTTTCGCCGACACTGAAGCACGCACAAATGATGCGACCGGTATCAGCGGCCGGATCAGATGGCCGGCCCGACAGCAGCGCGCGACGCTCCAGCGCCGCCAACTCCTTGCCGATCAGCCCGGACAACCAGCTGCGCTCCGGCAAGCCGGCATCCGGGCCGAGAAAACACACCGACTGCAACCGCCCTTCGGCAACGACGGCTCGGCGATACACCCCGCGTGCGGCATCCACATACTCGAGCATTTCTGTGAGCGACGGGTTTTCAGGGTTCACCACAGGAGTGCAAAGCAATTCATTTGCCAACTCTGGCAAAGATGCCGGCGAATGTTCGCCCGCCAGCTCAAAACGCCAGAATTTTCCGCCTCTTACGGCCACGGCGTAGTCGGCGGAGGGCAAGGGTAGCGGCTCGGTACTCAGCACAAAGCCCTGCCACGCCGCCTCAAAATGGCGCACACGCACCGGCGTGTGCTTGAGTTCGGGCTGCCCGGAGACAGGATCAGTGGCCGGATTCACTACTGCCCCCACACGCGACGACGATGTGAGTACGCCGGTCCAGTGCATGGGCATGAAGACCGAACCCGGTGTCTGGTCCGTCGTGATCTGCACGCGCGCGCGCGCCAGTCCCCAACGGCTTTCGAGGGTGACCACCGCTTTCTCCGCGATGCCAAGCGCCGCCGCATCGTCAGGATGCAACGCACAAAACGGCTCGCCGATATGTTGCAGCAGGCGTGGCGCAAGCCCGGTGCGAGTCATGGTGTGCCACTGGTCGCGGATACGGCCCGTATTCAGCACCAGCGGGTAATCGGCATCTGGCGCATTCACGGGGGCACGGGCCGTCACGGCCATGAATAGCGCGCGCTGGTCCGGCGTGAAGAAGCGGCCATCCGCAAACAGGCGCGCACGACTGATGCCGCCAGCCGACACAGGCCATTGCACGGGTGCCAGCGCGTTGTAATCGGTCTCTGTTACCGCCGCGAAGGCGCCAATATCAAAATCACGAAGACCGAAGACTTCATCATTCTCGAAGGCAGAGAGGGCCGCGTGCTCGCGAAACACCTCCGCTGCTGATGCAAAAGCGAATGCGTCGGCAAAGCCCATCCGGCGGCCCACTTCCGCCATCGCCCACCAATCGGGACGGGCTTCGCCTGGCGCCGGCAGGAACGCGCGCTGCCGTGAAATGCGGCGCTCGGAGTTGGTGACCGTGCCGTCTTTTTCTCCCCAGGCCAACGCCGGCAATTTCACATGCGCCATCCGCGTGGTGTCAGTGTCGGCAATGCAGTCCGACACCACCACGAGTTCGCATTTTTCAAGCGCGGCACGTACACGATCCGCATCAGGCATGGACACCACCGGATTGGTAGCCATGATCCAGATCGCTTTTATTTTCCCGCTGTGCACAGCCTCGAACATGTCCACGGCTTTGAGCCCAGGCTTGGCCGCTACGGCAGGGGCGTTCCAGAAGCGCTGCACACGTTCGCGATGTATGGAATTTTCGATATCCATATGCGCCGCCAGCATATTGGCGAGGCCGCCGACTTCGCGTCCCCCCATGGCATTTGGCTGCCCGGTGAGCGAAAACGGGCCACTGCCGGGCTTGCCGATACGGCCGGTGGCAAGATGACAGTTGAGAATCGCATTGACCTTGTCGGCCCCGGCCGAAGACTGGTTTACGCCTTGCGAATACAAGGTGAGCGTATTTTCCGTGGTGGTAAACCAGCTGAAGAAGCGCTCGATATCCAGCGCATCCACGCCGATTTCAGCCGCCAGTCGCGCCGGGCGGTTGTCCTGCGTATTGGCCGCTAGCAGCGCCTCCGCAAACCCGGCGGTATGTGCGGCAATGAAACTCTCATCAAGCACGCCATGGCTGGCGAGATAAGCCAGCAGGCCGTTGAACAGGCGCACATCTTCACCGGCTTTTACCGGCAAGTGCAGATCGGCGATATCGCAAGTGGCCGTGCGGCGCGGATCAATCACCACAATGCGCATGGCCGGTCGTGTTTCTTTGGCGGCCTTGAGACGCTGGAACAGGATGGGGTGACACCAGGCCGTGTTGGAGCCGGTAATCACCACCAGATCGGCCAACTCGAAGTCTTCGTAACTGCCGGGCACCGTATCGCTACCGAACGCGCGCTTGTGGCCCGCCACCGACGACGACATGCACAGCCGTGAGTTGGTATCAATATTGGCGCTGCCGATAAATCCCTTCATCAGCTTGTTGGCCACGTAATAGTCTTCGGTGAGCAACTGGCCGGAGACATAAAACGCCACGGCATCCGGGCCGTGCTCGCGCACGATGCGCGCAAACTCTCCCGACACCAGGCTCAGCGCGTCATCCCAGCTTGCACGCTGACCGCGAATTTCCGGATAGAGCAAACGGCCTTCCATGTGCACGGTTTCGCCCAAAGACGATCCCTTCACACACAGACGACCAAAATTGGCGGGATGCGCGGCATCGCCGGCAATGTCCACAGCACGTGCGGCGACATCCGTGACGGTCGCCGTTACGCCGCAACCCACACCGCAATAGGGGCAAGTGGTCGCTACGGCAACGGCAGCAGGACTCAAGTCAGACAGTGGCAACCGGATCATGCAAGGCTCTCCCGAACAGCAGGGATTCGCGCAAGTCCGCCACGTTGCGTTGCTCACGAATCAGATCGAAGTACCAGCTACCGTCGTTGGTATCGCCGTACAGGACAGAACCGATAACGCGATCGTTTTTCACCAGCAGGCGTTTGTACACGCCGCTGGCCGGATCACGCAGCACCAATGAATCCGCCGTGACATCGGTAAAATCACCGGCAGAGAAAATATTGACGCCACTCACTTTCAGCGTGGTGGCCGTGGCGCGCTGCACATAGCGCGCAATGCCCATGCCGGCCAGATGATTGGCACAGACCTTGGCTTGTTCAAACAGCGGTGCGACCAGACCGAAGAGTGCGCCTCGGTGCTGCACACATTCGCCCACGGCATAAATGCAAGGATCAAACGTCTGCATCGTGTCGTTGACAAGAATGGCTTTGTCGACTTGCAGGCCGGTCTTTTTCGCCAAGCTGACATTCGGGCGAATGCCGACGGCCATCACCACCATATCGGTGGCCAGCTCGCTGCCATCCTTGAACACCAGCTTTTCCAGATGCTCTCCATCAGGTGTGGCGACAATTGAAGCCGTGAATACACCAAGCCGGAAATGCATACCGCGCGCTTCCAGCTCATGCCGCAGCATGTCGGAGGCTTCGGCGTCGAGCTGCCGGTTCATCAGGTGCGGCATGTCGTGAATGATCGTCACCTCCATGCCCTGACGCAGCAGGCCGTTGGCGGCCTCAAGGCCGAGGAGGCCACCGCCGATCACTGCCACGCGCTTTTTCTGCGCGGTAGCGGCCAGCATACGATTCACATCCTGGATGTCACGGAAGCTGACCACATCAGGATGCTGGTGCCCGGGCACCGGAATGATGAAAGGCACCGAACCGGTGGCAAAGAGCAGGCGGTCGTAGGGCAGCACACTGCCATCATCGAGGATGACTTCGCGTTGCCGGCGCTGGATATCGGTGACCGTGCGTCCGGCCAGGAGCGTGATGCCGCGTTCGGCATACCAGTCCAGCGAATGGGTGACGATGTCTTCAAACGACTTTTCACCGGCCAGCACCGGCGACAGCATGATGCGGTTGTAAGCGGCGACCGGCTCAGTGGACACGATGGTGATGCGGTACTGCTCTGGGGCCAGCGTCAGCAACTCCTCCACCGTGCGGATACCGGCCATGCCGTTACCGATGACGATGAGATTGCGTGGCGACATGGCGTGGATTTCCGGAAAAGGGATGGCAGGTGCCTCGGAATTAGCAATGCCCATGCCACCCATCCCCCTACCCACCACAGCACCCCGGGCGGCGAGGCAGCAAAACCCCGCCAATCCACGCCGCATCACACCAGAGGAGCGGCGCACGCCACCGCCCTTGCGCACGAGCGCAGCCCCCTCCGGCACATTCATGCCAATAGTGCGCACTCAAAAGCCGCACAAAACGCACAATAAAGTGGCGACGCACCAATGCCGAACATTTAAAGGAGCACATCACGCTCCTCTCACGCTTTGCACTGCAATCGCCGAGAAACTTTCGAGCAAGCACCCGGACCCACGCCAACACGCTAGCCGCCGCCCTTGATGCACGCTTTATCGTGCGCCCCATACGTCCGCATCGCACCATGACAGTTCAGCCGCGTTCCGGAATGGCGCACACGCACCATCTTGATGGCACAGGGATTGCAAAATCACCGGCATCAACGCTGGAAGCAACGAAGCAACCGGCGAAGGCAGTGGCTGCCACAACCGCTTTCGTCTGGAGTTTCGTCATGTCTGCAAGCAAGCCTTCGTTTCCGCTATTTTCCGTTCACGAGCCGCGCATCCGCATCCTGCATTACACCTGGATTGCGTTTTTCATCACCTTCCTCATGTGGTTCGGGCATGTCTCGCTCATGCCGTTCATCCGCGAGTCGCTGCACCTGACCGATGCGCAGGTCAAAGCCTTCCTGATTCTCAATGTCGCGCTGACGATTCCGGTGCGCATTCTGGTCGGCATGCTGGTTGACCGTTACGGCCCGCGCCTCAGCTACAGCGTGCTGCTAGCGGTATGTGGCGTGCTGTGCATCGGCTTTGCGATGGCACAGACTTTTGAGCAGCTCGCCGTCATGCGTTTCTTGCTGGGACTGACAGGGGCCGGCTTTGTGATCGGCATCCGTCTGGTCAGTGAATGGTTCCCGGCCCGCGAAGTCGGTATTGCTGAAGGCATTTATGGTGGCTGGGGCAATTTCGGTGCTGCCGTCGCCAAGATGGGCATGCCGATACTGGCCATCAGCGTGTTCGGTGGTGAGTTCGGCTGGCGCTATGCCATCGCGCTGACAGGGTTCATCGCGATTGTTTATGCCGGCATTTTTTACCGTAACGTCACCGACACCCCGAAAGGCGCCACCTATTTCAAGCCGAAAAAAGCCGGCGGCCTTGAAGTCACCACGCGTAGCGATCTGGTTTTCTATCTGCTGGTGAACCTGCCGATCTATCTCATCCTGTATGTGCTCGCCTGGCGCTTGGCACCGTCCGGACTGAACATCATCTCGTCCACTTTTGCCGCCGTTTGCTACGGCATCATCACGGCGCTGGTGGTCTGGCAGAGCTGGAAAATCTGGCAGGTCAACCGGCATCTGATGACGGAAGAAGTCCCGCTGGCACAGCGCTACAAGTTCAAGCAAGTGGCCATTCTCAATCTCGCCTACCTTGCCTGCTTCGGTTCGGAAATCGCTGTTGTCTCCATGCTGCCGATGTTTTTCGGCGACATGTTCCATCTCACGCCGATGCAGATGGGCATCATGGCCGGCTCGTTCACGGTGATGAATCTGGTGGCACGTCCGGGCGGCGGCTGGCTCTCCGACCGCTTTGGCCGGCGCACCGTATTGCTCACCTGTCTTGGCGCACAGACTGCGGGGTACATCCTGCTGTCGAATGTCAGCGAAAGCTGGGGCATGGCGGTTGCCGTCGCCATCACACTGGTGACCTCCGTCTTCGTGCAAGCCGCCTGCGGTGCCGTTTATTCCATCGTGCCGCTGATCCAGCGCCGCATGACCGGCCAGATTGCCGGCATGGCCGGTGCCTATGGCAATGTGGGCGGCGTGCTCTTCCTGACCGTGCTCTCGTTTGTCAGCCCACACGCTTTCTTCATGGTGATTGCCGGCATGTCGGCACTGGCCTTCCTCGCCGCCAACTTCATCGACGAACCCAAAGGCCATATGGTGGAAGTGGACGAAAACGGCAATCTGCAAATGATCGCCGTCGAATAAGCCGCCGTCATGAAACGCAGCGGCGGCGCAGCCCGGTGGGAGCGGCTGGACATTAGTGGGGGACGAGTGGCCGGGGTCGTCTTTCTTTGCTGACTTTCTTGCGCAAGGCAAAGGGCAAAGACGAAACAAAGGGCGAAGCAAAGAAAGTCAGGCCACGCTAGCCAAGCACAACTCCTTTCAACTCATGCGAGAGAAAAACGTTAACAGCTTGCTGAAAAGCATTTTTCAGCAAGCTGTTTCCCGTCAAAGGATGGACGGGTCGCGAATCAATCACTCTTGCGTGATTGATTCAGCGTAGAGCGATTCCGGACATGTGCCTACATTGCGGGCTGAAAAAGCCCAGGACGGGCGTTTTTCAGCAAGCTGTTGAAGCAGAAATAGAAGGCGACCCCGCATGACCATGACGCTCACTGCCAGCACCCTG
>JAUXNL010000018.1 GCA_030684415.1 Moraxellaceae bacterium
TGCTCTCGTGTCCGCCATGATCGCCGCTTCGTCCAGTGCTTTCGCCATGGAAGCTCTTGATGAAGAAGCAATGGCTGCTGCAACCGGTCAAGATGGTCTGCGTATCACGCTCGACACCAACCTCTCTGGCATGAACATCAAGTGGATCGATCGTGACGGTACAACGGGTGTTGCTGGCCTTGGCGCTTACGTTGATGCTGGTGCGGTGACGATTGGCCCCGTCGGTATTTCTACAACTGGCATGACGATTGATATCGATGCCGGCGGTAGCGCTGGTGATACGACGGGTAATGGCCTCCTGTCGATCGGTATCAATGCCCCGAATGCCATCGTCATCAACCTGAACAACACCGCTATTGGTGTGGGTGATGCCAACACCACGGTTGATTACACGACTGATCCGTATGCCACTCGTTCGGCTAGCGGCGCAGCGACCACCATCATCCAGTTCGGTGCAACGGCCTCTGCCACCATCGGTGCCAACATGTCCATGAATATCGAGCTTGGCAATGAAGTGAATGCGTTTGCCAGCATCACTGCCAACCTTGGCACTGTGGCTCTGACCGACCTTAGCATCGTTGATGCCAATGGTGGTGCAGGTGCTGATATCACTATCGGCACCCTGACACTTTCCGGCCTGAATATCGTCAACCAGACGATCAACATCGTGCCGGGTGGTCTGACCATCAACACCGGTACTGCTGGCGTCAGCTTGAACAACGTGGGTATCGGCCTTGAGCGTCTGGCTCTGGGTGATGAAACTCTCGCTGGCAATGGTTTTGTTGGTGACGTGTACATCTCTGGTCTGAACATGTCCAACAACACGATCACTGTGTCGGGCAAGTAAGGTTTACCCGCGGTGGCGGCAGCAACTGCCGCCACCGCGGTTTTGTTTTACCCTCATAAAAAGAATTCAACAGGGTGTTGATGATGAAAATCTCGAAAGTTCTGCTGGCCATGATGATGGCTTCCTCCATGAGCGCTTGGGCTATGGAAGACCTCTCCGATGAAAGCCTGTCAGAGGCAACTGGCCAAGATGGCATCGTGATTTCTACAGATATCAACATCCCGACGTCGGCAGCCGTGCGCTGGACCGATACCAATGGTATCCCGGTGGGTACCTATGCAGGCTTTACAAACTCTGGCTCTGTGGAAATGGTCGGGTTTGGCCTTCGTACCTGCACGGGTATCGTCGGCGCCTGTACCCTGACAACGGGCCAGACTGGCCTGTCAGTGACGCTTGATGCGGGTGGTAGTACCGGCACTGTGGCGGGCAATGGTTCGCTCGCAATTGCGATCAGCACCAATGGCAATGCCCTCTGGATCGATCTCGACAAGATCGAGGTATTTGATACGGCGGCGGCAGGTGTTCCTGCGCAGCGCAAAACCATTATTGATCTGAATAATCCGATCAAGCTGACAAATTTTGCCGCACTCATTTCGTTGGGCAACGAGCCGGTCGGTGGCCATATGGTGACCTTGAACTCCAATATCGGCACCATCGATTTCGGCAATATTGTTATCAACGATGCCAGCGTGGGTGCCGGTAATATTGATATCGGCTCATTCCAGTTGGGTGGCGTGAATTTGACCAATGCGTTCATGGATGTCGCCACAAATGGTCTGGTTGTCAATACGGGAACCGGCCTGGGTGCGATGACAGTTACCATGAACACGGTCAAGCTGGGTGGTGCAGCACAGCCGGCTCTCGGCAACATCACCATGACGGGCCTGAATCTGAACAACCAGACGATACGTATCTCCGGCAAAATCTGATTTGCTTGGGGCAATAAAAAAGGAGGCTTTTGCCTCCTTTTTTATTGCCGGCGACTCAGGGCTTGCCAGGGGATTTGATGCCCGAAATGACTCTTATGCCACCTCCTGCAGTCTGTTATGACATGTAGGAATTGCGTAAAACAGGGTGATTCATCGGTGAATTCAGTGTATCTTCCGTCTGTTGCCAAATTGCGAGTGCACTGTTGGTGCGTTCGCGTAACACGGCTTTAATAAAAAAAACACGCCATGTTTTCAGTCTTTGCAGGGGCAGCCCTCATCTATTTTTTTGCCATTGAATCCTTCGAAGTGGAGGACAAGGCACCCTCGTCTGTGTACTTCTCCACTCCGATTGACTCCCGTTTCAACTCTCGAGCCTCCATGGCTGAGCGTCCGATACAGATGCGTCCGTCTTCAGAGCAGAAATTTCGGGGCATCGTGCATCAAGCCTACGACTATAGCTGCGGCTCTGCCGCGTTGACGACGGTTCTCAATGGTTATCTGGGGCGCCAGTTTTCCGAAAAGCAGGTCATGGATGGCTTGCTGAAATTCGGTGAGACCGAAAAAATCGTGCAGCGTCGAGGGTTTTCCTTGCTCGACATGAAGCGTCTGGTGACGGCGCTCGGGCATCCCAGCGGTGGATATAAAGGCTCGTTTGAAGATCTCAAAAAGCTTGACCATCCTGCTATCGTTCCCATTCATTATGCAGGCTTCAAGCATTTCGTGGTGGTCAAGAAGTATCACAACGGCCGCGTTTTTGTTGCAGACCCGGCTTTGGGGAATATCAGTTTTGCCGAGGCCCGCTTTGAAGAAGTGTGGGACAACAACGTTATGTTCATTGTCTTCCCTAACGGCTTTAAGCCCCACACTGATCTGGAGTTGACAGAAGCTGACATGCGCTATGTGGATGATCAAACAATCACATTTGCCGCCATGAAGGAAGTAAAGCCTTTTGTGCAGCGAAGTGAAGAGCAGGCCAGCCGTGCCGCCTCGATGCAGCGTGTTATTGATTCGGACGAAAACAGTGAGACAACTGGCGCGCCGATCAATGTTCCATTGCGCACTTACTTCAAGCGTAACTGATGCTTTTTTCTGCCTGCGGACGAGACATGAACAGGAAAAATAAAATGAATAATCAGGGTATTGTCTCGGGTCTTTTGGTGGTATTGCCACTCCTGGCCCAGATTGCAATGGCTGATGATGAGGCATCGCCGAAGCCCGATGCGGCTCGGGATGCGTTGACGCAAAAAACGGACGATGCCTCTTCTGAGAAAAATCTTCAGGAAGTTTTTCAGGCCAGTGAGAAAACCTACTCCTTGCTGAAGGCCGGGAAGATCGGTATGAACTATGGTATTGACTACAGTTACTACAGGAACAGCCGTATCGATATCGCAATTTCTGGTAGCAGTTCGCAAATTACGCGCTTCCGTATCGAGGAAGATGCACAGAACTCGTTTTCAAATGTTATCGACCTCTCGTATGGCGTCTGGGATAACCTGACGTTCACCACGGCGCTGCCGCTGGTGGTGAAATTTGACACGCAAAGCCAGCTCGAAACGGTGGGCTTGGGGGATATTTCATTTGGCGTGCGTTGGCAGCCAGTTCCTCTGAAGCGAGGCCTGCCGAGCACAACGCTTTTCGCCACTCTTTCCACTGCAACTGGCGAGAGTCCGTACAAAGTTGATGTTAGTAATGCACTTTCAACAGGCAAGGGCTATTACAGTCTTTCTGGTGGTGCCAGCATGAGCAAGATTGCGGATCCGATTGTCTTGTTTGCATCTGGTAGCTACTCGATTGGTAACAACATTGGAGGCCTTAATCAGGCGCGAGGTAGTAGCCGTAATTTGACAGGCGTGGAGCCTGGCGACAGCCTTGGCTTTTCCATGGGCTTGGCTTACGCCCTCAATTACGATGTCTCGCTCACGGCATCTTTTCAGCAGTCGTATGGCTTTTCGACAACCTTCAAGTTTGATGACAATACCAAGGTCAATACAGCCGATCAGATTAGTGCATCGATGAATTTTTCGCTGGGTCTTCGTACCAGTCCGAAGCGCATTGTCAATCTCAGCCTCGGCTTTGGCTTGACTGAAGATGCCTCTGATGTTTCGTTGGGCTTTTCCATGCCTATCGATTTTCTGGGTGCCTCTGAATAATCACGTGAAGGCGGCCTGACAAGCGTCATGAAAAACAAAAAAGACCACCTCATGTGTTACTTGATGAAAGTTGCTGCTGCTTCTGTAGGGCTGTTGCTCTCGGCGACAGCCAGTGCGCAACTTGCCACCAATATTTCGGTTGATTTGCGCGCGCTTTCACTCGGAAACGCTGTTACCGCAGATCCTCCCGGGATCAGTGCTGTTCACTATAACCCTGCTGGATTGGCCAAGCTTGATGGTCGGCGAATCGACTATCAGTTCCTGATGGCGAATTTTTCTATTGAGGCGCAATTTTCAGCCCCACCGGGGTTCAATGTTTTTGGCTTTTCGGATGATCCGGTTGTTTGCTCGGATGCGCCAAAGGATGGTTTTGACAAGTGTCGTAATTTCAAAACATCGAAAAGCACAGTAGAGGGCGTGTCGCTTTACGTTCCGATCATGGATGAGGTGGTCGATTTGCCTCCTGGGCCTCTTGCGGCGCCCATGTTTGCGGTTTCCATCAAGCCTCCAGGCTCCAAATTCACATTTGCCAACGCTATGTACGCCCCGATGGTTGCGGGCTTTTATCGTGCAGATGGCGATCCTGGAAACTTCTTGGGTGAGCGAGTAGCGCTGGAGCGCATCACTTTACTGTCCCCTTCGGTTGGCTACCAGGTGACGGATGAGCTCTCAGTGGGTTTATCTATAGGTCTTTCCTATCAGGCCATGGCGCTTGAAACTGACTTCAGGTCGCCTAATGAGCTGCTGGGTATTC
>JAUXNL010000019.1 GCA_030684415.1 Moraxellaceae bacterium
GGAGGCGAGATGCGCGGCACCCGTGACAAACGCAGCGCCCAGCAGGAATGCACTCAGGGTAAACTTCGGCGACATGTGTTCCTCGTGATCGATGCCAGATGTCATATAGGCTGCGCCGATCGGCCAACTGTATGATTACAATCATGCGTCGCTCCTCCGATCTCGATTTATTGGGCTTGCACCAACAACATCACGAGATCGCCACCATGCGCAGCTATGCTTCAACCCGGCGTCATCTGTTCCGCCACGCCGCCGGCCTGTGTCTCCCCTGCGCCACTGCCGGGCTCGCGACAGCACAGCCAGCGACATCACCTCATGGCTTTGCTGCCTATGGAGCGTTTCGCAATCTCATGCAGCGCCGCGACTTCGCTCCGAAAGTCACACTCGAGAGGCTTCGGGCTGACAACGTGACCGAGGCTGTCGGTGCCCTGGCCGATCTGCGTGGTGAAGTGACGATCATCGATGGGCGCAGCGTCGTTTCGCTTGGACCATGCCCTGAATGTTCGACGAACGCTGATTCTGCATGCCTCGCTGCCGTAGCGCGCGTGTCGCGGTGGACCTCCGAGGTTGTGACACAGGATATCGTCGGGCGGGATTTGCGCGGCTATGTCGCCGAGCGCGCCACCGCCAACGGGGTCGACCTCGGCGCGCCATTTCCGTTCCGGTTCCGCGGCTCACTTCTCAATGTGCTGATGCACGTCAATGGCGGTCCTGATCCGCGCTTCACCGGCCACGGATCACTGGCGCCGATGGCGATGAGCGATCTCTACCGCGAGGCAGTCCTTGAGGGTGACGTGGTCGGCTTCCATGCCAGCGCTTCGATGGTGGGGATCATCTCGCATGCCGGAGATCCGCTGCATTGCCACTGGGTTTCGCCGAGCCGCGACGCAACGGCGCATCTCGATGATTTCGGCCTGAGAGCGGGAGGTACCCTCTCATTTCCTTCACAATGAGCCGTTGATGGGGGGCCAGCGCCGCTTAGCGGCAGATCGATGTTTGCATGGCCGACCGCAGGACCAGCCGGCCGTCGGCTGCCGACCCCGGACGACAGGCATGGCGGAATGGAAGGGAGCTGTCGCATGCAACCACCTGTTGAGGCGAAAACAGAAACGAAGTCCCACGTCGACGACACCCCGGCAATCACGCGCACCTCCCCGCTTGTCCGTACTCTGGCCCAGATCGCCGGTATCTGGGTACTGTCGGATATCGGCTTCTACGCCGTGCTTCCCGCGCTGGGCTTGCCCGCCCGCTACAATACGGACCCCATGACCGTCTCGGTCCACTATCTTTATTGGATCGGCATCGCAGTGATCACCTTCTGGCCGCTCTATGCGCGCTGGCCACGCTACGGCCAGTGGCCGACATTCGAGAACCGGATCACGAGCTACCTGATCTGGACACTGGCCTTTGGCGGATGTGCCATGTTCGCTACCTTCG
>JAUXNL010000021.1 GCA_030684415.1 Moraxellaceae bacterium
CGACAAGTGTTTCTGTTACAGGACTACTTGTCGCGCAGCTCACGGCGAAGAATCTTGCCGACATTCGTTTTCGGCAAATCCTCACGAAAGACGATATAACGCGGCACCTTGTAGCCGGTGAGATTGGCGCGCAAATGCGCCATCAGGCTTTCCTGGGTCAGCGCGGCATCCTTTTTGACGACAAACAACTTTACGGCTTCACCCGATTTTTCATCGGGCACACCGACCGCCGCGCTTTCCAGCACCCCCGCATGCGAGGCGGCAACGTCTTCGATCTCGTTCGGGTACACATTGAAGCCCGACACCAGAATCATGTCTTTCTTGCGATCCACAATGCGGATGAAGCCGTCGGGCTGGATGATGCCGATGTCACCGGTCTTGAGCCAGCCGTCGGCATCAATCGTTTCCGCCGTCGCTTCCGGACGCTGCCAGTAGCCCTTCATCACCTGCGGGCCTTTTACGCAAATTTCGCCGGCTTCACCAATCGGCAATGTCTTGCCGTCGTCATCAGTAATTTTCACTAGCGTGTTAGGCACGGGCATACCGATGGTGCCGAGCTGGATATTGTCCACCGGGTTCATCGACACCACCGGCGAGGTTTCCGTCATGCCGAAGCCTTCGCAGATGCGGCAACCGGTGATGCGCTCCCACTCCAGCGCGGCATGCTGCTGCATCGCCATGCCACCGGCGGCTGTGGTCTTGAGTGAGGTGAATTTGAGCTGACGGAACTCAGGATTGTTCATCAGCGCCACAAACAGGGTATTCAGACCGGCAAATGCGGTGAAATTCCACTTGGCCAGCTCTTTCACGAAGCCGGGAATATCGCGTGGATTGGTAATCAGCACGGTATGGCCACCGATTTCCATCATGCCCAGGCAGCACACGGTAAATGCAAAAATGTGATAGAGCGGCAGCGGTGCAATCATGATTTCGCGGCCGGCATCAAAATTGGTCAACACCGCTTTCATTTGCAGAAGATTGGCGACGAGATTGCCATGCGTGAGCATGGCGCCCTTGGCCACACCAGTCGTGCCGCCGGTGTACTGCAGCACGGCGATATCGTCACGGTGCGGGTGCTGATCGCGCACCTTGTGACGGCGGCCTTTCGCCAGCACATCGTTAAAACAGACGGCCTGCGGCAGATCGTAGTCCGGCACCATTTTCTTCACCCGGCGGACCACAAAATTGGTCAGCAGCCGCTTGAAGCCGGGCAAGGCATCGCCGACTTCGGTGATGATGACGTGCTTGATGCCAGTTTGCGGCACCACTTCCTGCACCAGGTTGCCGAAGTTGGCGAGCGCCACCAGCGCTTTGGCGCCAGAGTCATTGAACTGGTGCAGCATTTCGCGAGCGGTATACAGCGGATTGGTATTCACCACCACCAGGCCGGCACGCATCGCACCGAACACAGCAACCGGATATTGCAGAAGGTTAGGCATCTGCACGGCAATGCGGTCGCCGGGCTGCAAATCCGTTTCGTTCTGCAAATAGGCAGCAAACGCTGCTGATTGCTCATCCAGCTCGCGGTAAGTGAGCGTTCTGCCCATATTGCTGAACGCAGGCTTGTCCGCATGCTGCTTGCAAGACTCGTGGAAAACATCGACCACGGAATCATAAGCCGTAACATCAATCGTGAAGGGCACCTTCGCGGGATACTTGTCTTTCCAGAAATCGGCTTGCATCGCCCCTTGCTCCTGCTGTGTCAGAAAAAATTGTTGTTATACCAGCGCTTAACAGCTTGCTGAAAAATGCTTTTCAGCAAGCTGTTTCCCGGCCAGGGATGGCCGGGTCGCGAATCAATCACGCCCAAGTGATTGATTCAGCGCAGAGCGATTCCGGACATGTGCCGGAGTCGCGGGCTGAAAAAGCCCCGATGGGCGTTTTCAGCAAGCTGTTAAGCAGCGCGTGAATGAACAGCCGGCTCACCGGCCCAGAATCCAGTTTTCTACCTGCTGACGCGCCTGTGTGTCGTCGGGCAACTGCAACACGCAGGTATCGGCGACGGGCTCGCCGAGCACTACACCTACAGTCAGCAACTCATCACGGCGGAAAGCATGAAGCTCGATGCGCTTGCCCGGCCTCAGTGTTGCCAAGAGGCGCTCCAGTCCGGCGACATTGGTGCGCAAGCCGTCCACTGCAATGATCACGTCGCCGGCTGACAGCCCCGCCAACTGCGCAGCACCGCCGCTGAACACCACCTGCAATTGCACTCCACCGTCGGCGTTCTGCATCTTCACGCCCAGTGATGCACGCACGCGGCTGTCGCTAGCCGGCTTGCCACCGGTGTCTGCCAGGCTCTCACTCGCGCGCAAGGTCCACTGCACGCCTCTCGCCGTCAGCAGTTCCGGCAGCGGTAATTCGTCTGTACCGCGCAACGCGTTCTGCCAGAACCCAGTCAACGGATCAGAGCAAAGCTGTGCAGCAATGGCTTCGATATCGCCCTCTTCCACGCCGCGTCCGGTTTGCCCGAAATCACGCCACAGCCGCTGCATGAGTGTATCCAGCGAATAGCGGCCCGCGCTTTTTTCACGAATCAGCAAATCCAGACAGAGCGCAATCATGGCGCCTTTGACGTAGTAGCTGACAATCGCGTTCGGCGAGTTTTCATCCTGCCGGTAATACTTGGTCCACGCATCCAGACTCGAATCACTCACGCTTTGCACAAAGCGGCCTGGTGTCCGCAGATGCCGCGTGATCTGCTGCGCCAGCAACTCCAGATAGCTTTGCGGCGAAATCAGGCCGGCGCGCGCGAGTATCAAATCGTCGTAATACGAGGTAATGCCTTCAAACGCCCAGAGCAGCGTGGTGGGTGTTTCCGCGCGCAGATCATACGGGATGAACGCTGCCGGTTTGATCCGCTTGACGTTCCAGCTGTGGAAATATTCATGACTGCAAAGTCCGAGGAAACTCTTGTAGCGGTCGCCCGGATTCACGGCTGGCTCACCAGGCGCTGGCAAGTCATCCCGTGAGCAGAGCAAGGCCGTGGACGCGCGATGCTCAAGACCGCCGTAGCCATTACCGACGGCCGTCACCAGAAATACATACCGTGAAAATGGTGCAGGCTCACCAAATAGCCGGATCTGCTCCGTGCATATTTTTTCCAGATCGTGCAGCAAGCGATCCATGTCAGCACGATGCCGGCCGGTGATCGCCACTTCGTGCTCGACGCCGCAGGCCGTAAATACGGCATGCGTGAACGTGCCCATCTCCACCGGATGATCAATCAGTGCGTCGTAGCTTTCGGCGTGATAACGGCCAAACCCCAGTGGCGCCGCGCCAAGACGCGGCAAGCTGGTGGCTACTTGCCAGTTCGCGGTGTCGCCTGCCGGGCGCTCGATACTGACCTCATGCGGCAGATGCTCCTGCCCCACCACCGCCAGGAATACCGAGGTGCCGTTGAAAAAACCGTGGGTCTGATCGAGGTGAGCACCGCGCACCGAAAGATCCCAGGCGTACACCTCGTAACAGACGCGCAACGGCCCGACGATGGGCGCACACTGCCAGTCGGACTTGCCTGTCTTGTGCAGGCCCACGGATTGCCCGGCACTGTCAAACGCCTGTACCCGCAACAGATGCCGGGAAAAATCACGGATCATGTAGCTGCCCGGTATCCAATTCGGCAGCGCGAGGCGCTGCCCGTCCGGTTCGGGCTTGGCGATAGTGAGTTCCACCTCGAAAATGTGGGTCTCGGGTCGGCTGGCGCTGATGCGATAGTGAATGGCGGCATTCATGCCGTAAGGGCTCCAGTCATGCTGCATTTTGGGAAGAACAAAGAATAATGAACAATCTCGCCATGAGCCATGTACCCGCCTCCGACCCGGTAACAACGTCCCCTGCACTGGAATGGCTGACGGCCGGCGACGGCCACCGCATTCCGTGCCGGCACTGGCCGGTTGCGTCTCCGCGTGCGGTGGTACATGTGGTGCATGGCATGGCCGAGCATAGTGGTTGCTATGACGATGTGGCGCCACTGCTCAATGCCGCCGGGCTAGCCGTTCTGGCGCATGACCATCGCTGCCACGGCATTGCCGTGCCCGAAGCCGAGCTTGGCAATGTCAGCGCTAGCCAGCACTGGGCCGCCATCTGTCACGACATGGCAACGGTCAATGCCGAGCTGCACCGGCGTTACCCTGACCTGCCGGTGATTGTTCTGGGCCATAGCATGGGCTCGTTCATCGCGCAGGACTTTGCCCAGCATTACCCCGACCAGCTCAACCTGCTGCTGCTCGAAGGCAGCAATTTTGAAGCGCCCTGGTTCACCACTGCCGCCAGTTGGCTGGCCGGCTTCGAGGCTTGGCGCCAAGGCCCGCAAGGCCGCAGCCCGTTGATTCACGCCTTGAGCTTTGGCGGCTTCAACAAGACCATCAACGCGGCCCGTACAGCGTTTGACTGGATCAGCCGCGACACCCGTTTTGTCGACCGCTATGTGGCCGATCCGCTGTGTGGTTTCCAACTGTCGAATGCCTACTGGCAGCAGTTCCTGAAGGGGCTGGCTCGGCTTTACACCCCGGCCAGCCTCAAGCGCCTGCGCCCGGACATGCCGGTCTACCTGTTTGCAGGCAGCGCCGACCCGGTTGGCCACATGGGCAGTGGCGTTGAAAAGCTGGCGCGCGCCCTGCGCACTGCCGGCTGCCGCGATGTCACGCTGCGCCTCTATCCCGAGGCCCGCCACGACCTGCTGCACGAAACCAACCGCGATGAAGTCGTGACCGACCTTATCAGCTGGATGAAGCGACTCATTCCCTGAGCATCGCCATCGCCTGAGCGGCCATCATCTCAGCAGCCTTCATCATCTGAGCGGGCACTGCAAAAAGCGTCACGGCTTGTGTCACGCCGCTTAAAAGCTTGCTGAAAAACGCCCCTCCCGGGCTTTTTCAGCCCGCGATTCCGCCGCAGGTCCGGAATCGCTCCACGCTGAATCAATCACTCAACCGTGTTTTTTTCGCGACGCGGCCATCCTTGGCCGGGAAACAGCTTGCTGAAAAGCATTTTTCAGCAAGCTGTTAAATCTCTCAGCGCGCGCTCCCTGCCAAGAAAGCCCTGAGCCAAGGAAGCCCTGAATCGCCCGAACGGGACTGTTCAGAGCCTCCTGAACCCTCCCTGCGCCTGCGCCTGCGCCACAAAGACGATCTGCTCTTGCGGGGCATGACGACGAGAGCGTCTCTCGTCCTGGTCGGCTACCCGGCTGCGGATGCAAAACGGCAAAGTGTCACGGCTGCCTCCATGCGGAAGGCCGTCGCCTTAACAACTCCCGTCTTGTCTGTCCCTCTTTCCTATCCACCTTGCCCGTCAAACGGCACAGCACCCCTGAAACACGGCAACAGCGCCGACCCGCCGGCCGCATTTTCATTAGCCGATGCGGCGCTCGCGGCGTAGAATTTGCGCCGCAGAGCCAGTACGTCATGCGCCTTCGCTGTTGCAAGCGGCATGACGTACTGGTTTTTACTTTTGGGAAGCATCATGAAAAAACTGCATCGCATCGCCATTGTGGGCGGCGGCGCGGGTGGGCTTGCGCTCGCCACCGCACTGGGCCACCGCCTGGGCCGTAAAGGTCTGGCGCGCATCACGCTGGTGGATGCCGGCCTCACGCACATCTGGAAACCACTGCTGCATGAAGTGGCCGCGGGCACCATCAACTCCTTCGAAGACGAGCTCAACTATTTTGCCCACAGCGCAAAAAACCACTTCGAATTCCAGCTAGGCCGGCTTGATGGCATCGACCGCGAAAACAAAACCCTGCACCTGGCGCCGCTGACCAGCGAAAACGGCGAAATGATTGCCGATGCCCGGAGCGTGGCCTATGACACACTGGTGCTGGCCATCGGCTCCACTTCCAATGATTTCGGCACACAGGGCGCACGCGACAACTGCATTTTCCTGGATTCGCGCCCGCAGGCCGATCGCTTCCACAAGAAATTCCTCGACATGTACTTGCAGGCCCATGCCCTGCCGGAAGATGCACCGGTGCGCCCGGAGCTGAACATCGCCATCGTCGGGGCCGGCGCCACCGGCGTCGAACTGGCGGCCGAACTGCACCATGCTTCGCACGAATTCGTACAGTACGGGCTCGACGAAATCGATCCGCACCATGTGAACATCACGCTGATTGAAGCCGCGCCACGCATCTTGCCAGTGCTGCCGGAAGCCGCTTCGCTCGCAGCCCATGCACAGCTCGAAAAAATCGGCATCCATGTCCTCACGGGGCAACTGGTGACAAACATCACACCGGACGGCCTGCACACAAAAGATGGATTATTTGTGCCGGCATCACTCAAGGTCTGGTCTGCCGGCATCAAGGCGCCCGACTTCCTGAAAGACATTGCCGGTCTTGAAACCAATCGCATCAACCAGATCGTGGTGACGCCAACACTGCAAACCACGCGTGATGACAACATTTTTGCCTTTGGCGACTGCGCGAGCTGCCAACTGCCTGGCATGGAGCGGCCGTTGCCACCGCGTGCGCAAACCGCGCACCAGCAAGCCAAATACCTCGTGAAAGCCATGGTGGCGCGACTGGAAAAGCGTCCACTGCCAGCGTTCGAATACCGCGATTACGGCTCGCTGATTTCACTCAGCTCGGCCAATACCGTCGGCAGCCTGACCGGCAACATCAATATCCAGGGCCGTATCGCCCGACTGATGTATTTGTCGCTGTACCGCATGCACCAGGTGTCGCTGCACGGGTTTTTCAAAACCTTCGTGTTGTGGTGCAAAGACATGCTGAGCAAGACCTCAGGGCCAACGCTGAAACTGCACTGAGCAAATTTGATGCTGTCTTGAAGTGCCAATAGTCCAGCGCCCAACAGTGGGCATGGCATGGCGAGCGCGGGGCTGAAGCGAAGTGCGTCCCTCACCTCAACCCTCTCCCGAAGGGAGAGGGGGAAAAGCAGGACTGGTGGTGAACGCCAGCAGTGCGCCAAAAATGGCTGCTGAAGCGGGATGGCATGGCCAGCCCGGAGTTGAAGCCGAGTGTAGTGGTCTAATTTCTGCGGACACTTCGATGGGGGGATAATGCCCCAAAGAGGAAAGCACCATGAGCAAGCAACGCAGGTCATTCGACGCCAGCTACAAGCTAGAGGTCGTCCGTATGATCGTAGATCAGGGCCTATCGGTATCTCAGGTCTGCCAGGACATGAAGTTGGGTGAGACAGCCGTCAGACGGTGGCTGAGCCAGTAT
>JAUXNL010000025.1 GCA_030684415.1 Moraxellaceae bacterium
CTGGCGCAGCAGGTCGGCCCGGAGCTGAAGCGGCGCGGACTGATGTTTGTCGGTCTGGATGTCATCGGTGAGTACATCACCGAAATCAATGTGACCAGCCCCACCTGTATCCGCGAGATCGATGCGCAATACGGCTTCGGCATCGCTGACCGGCTGATGGCTTGCATCGAGCACCGCCTTGGGTAGCTCTCGCTACAGGCGTGGATGCATCCGCAGCTTGGTCACTGACACGTACCCGTGCGCATGAATGTGCCCCTACAGCCCCTGATGAACGAACATCCCGCCCTCAGCATTGCGATCCGCCAAACCCTGTCGCAAGCGCGTATCGTGCCGACGCGGCTGCCAGACTGCGGCGATCTGCAACTGTATTTGCTGGCCGACGATTTCCCACAGGAGGCGCTAAGCCCTGAAGAAATGCATGCCGCGCTGCACGAACCAGCCTACTGGATTTTTTGCTGGGCTTCGGGGCTCGCACTGGCGCAAAAACTGCTGCGTGAGCCTGCACTGGTCCACGGCAAAAAAGTGCTGGATTTCGGTGCCGGTTCCGGCGTTGTTGCCTGCGCCGCCGCCCTTGCCGGTGCGGCGGAGGTAGTGGCCTGCGACATTGATCCGGCCTCGCTGGCCGCTTGCGCCGCGAATGCCGCCCTCAATAGGGTCAGCGTCCGCCTTGCCGGCGATTTCTTTGCCCTGGAGGAGCCATTCGACATCGTGCTCGCCGCCGATGTGCTCTATGACAAAGCCAACCACCACTTTCTGGCGGCGTTTCTGAAGCAGGCGCCGGTGGTACTCGTCGCTGATTCGCGCGTAAAAGACCTGAACGTGCCGCCTTATTGCCTGACGGGAGAAGTTGACGCCGGCACGCTGCCCGACCTCAACGAATTCGACGAGTTCCGTCGCGTGCGCTTCTACGGTGCTACGCGCCCGTAAGCCACTGGAACGCCGTACTCATGCAAAACGCTCTCGCGAAGGGCAGGCCCTGCTGATGCTCTGACAGTTTGCCGAGAAACGCCCATCCCGGGCTTTTTCAACAAGCGGCCAAGACAGTGCCAGGGCGCTGATCGCGGACGAAAATTCAGCGCCGAGACTGTCAGCCTCGCCCTCAAGACCAATACGCGTCTCCTTCATGGACAATCCCGGACATGGCAGGCAGACTTGCCGCATTCCCGGCATTGGCCGGACCGACTGCAACGGCCTGACACATAACAACACATGGCTTCTTCCGCGGCTGTTTCCTCTGGCGACCGACTCAGCTTTACGCTGTTCGTGGCGTTGGCCTTCCATGTCATTCTGGTCTTCGGTGTGGTGTTCACCGCGCCGCGTATCGAGCTGCCTCAGGTCATGGAAGTGACGCTGGCGCAGCACCAAAGCAAAGATGCCGACAAGAACGCCGACTTCCTCGCGCAAGCCAACCAGCGCGGCAGTGGTGAGCTCGACAAAGCGGCCGTCATCACCAGTCCACAGCAGTCACGCTTTCACGACAACACCATCAACGACATCCAGCCGCAGGCACAACTGGCCGCTAGCACCGCGAGTGACGAGAAGCGCCGCCAACTGGTCACCACCACCGCACGCTCCAACCGTTTGCATGACAACCGCAAGACCAGCGAAGAGCGCGAAGAACAATCACAAATCCGTGACTCGCAGTTGGCCATGGCCTGGCAGTCGGATGAAATATCCAGCCTGGAAGCGCGACTCGCCGCAAAGAAGCAAGCCTACGCCAAGCGGCCGAAAATCCGTACGGTGTCATCGGTCTCCACCAAGCAGGATCGTGATGCGGCTTATATAGACGCCTTCCGCTCGCGCGTAGAAGAAGTTGGCAACAAGAACTATCCGCAGGAGGCGCGGCGACGCAAGCAAGAAGGGAATGTCCGGCTGCTGGTCGCGATTCTGCCGAATGGGCAGATAAAGGATGTGTTACTGCTGAAATCGTCGGGCTATCCGTTACTGGACGAAGCCGCCAAGCAGAGTGTGCGTCTGGCGGCACCATTCCAGCCCTTCCCGGCATCGATCCGGCGTGACACTGATATTCTTCAGATCATCCGTACCTGGAAATTCGCCGAACGACTGACATCAGAAAACTGAGACTCTTGAAAAGCTACGGCATCATCCGTGGCCTGTTCAACAACCCTCATTGTGCATGACGTCACGACCCCAAACAGAGTGACGACATAGTGGAGGCCACACCCTCCACGCCTACTTCCAATTATTGGCAATGACACGGCGCGCCATATCAAGATCGGCGCTCGTGTCGATGTCAAACGCCTTCACGTCGCAAGCTGGCATCGGCAAAAAACGCTCGAGCGCCTGATAGACATAAATCGGCTCGTCAGTGATTATCTCAGGCTTGATGACCGCTATGCCCGTCCATTCATGACAATGATGAGGCTCGCGCGTGAATCCCGTGACGGCATCCTGATCGAGCAACGTTCTTACACCATCGCTTGTCGTATAAGAAGAAACGCCAATCAATGATTCATGACGTTCGGCTGCCGCCACAAATCTGGCAAAACTGGCGTTTTCAATCACTGTGTCTGCATCCAGTACCAACATCCGCTCTTTCAGATGCCGCGATACCCGATGGATGCTTTGCAGCGTATTGGTGCTCGCATACTCGGGGTTCCGTACAATGATGATGTCGTTGCGAAGTGCCAGCGCATGAGCCATCACCTCCTCTTCCTGGAAGCCAACGACCAGCCATACCGTTTCGACCCACGACAGACGCTCAATGTGATAGTCCAGCAGACTACGGCCTGCGATATCGATCAGGCATTTGGGCCTGTTCAGACCGAGGCGTGAGCCGATGCCGGCCGCACTGATCACAGCATGTTTAATAGACGACATAGGGCCCTTCCGTCGTTGACGACAAAATCACTGACTTGCTTGAGCACGCGACTGGGTTCATGGGCACCACCAAAAGCGACCCTGACGTCGGCAACCTCAAACATCGGCACATCGTTCATGCCCTCACCAATCGCCACAATCCGATGGAAGCGCTCCTTCAACCCCGCGATTGCATCGCCCTTGTTGAGAATGGCCTGAACGCCCTCAAGCGCCCCACCCTGACCCAGCTTTGCAATCGAGGTAAAGCTCGCGATGCCCAGCTTGTCGAGCATCGGCTTCACCCATACATCCAGGTTGCCGGTTACAACAAAGCATTGCTCCGGACGACTCTGGATGAATGCCATAATGTCCGGATCAAAATCGACCTGCGTTTCAAAAACATCATGTATGGCGCTGAAGCTCACATCACGCAGCAACCGGACCCTGAGCTTGAATGACTTTTCAAACAGAATGAGCCCATGAATTGTCGCCTCCGTTAATGCTGATATTTCATCGCTCATATCAGTTGCCGCAGCGATCAGTGGCAGCAACTCTTGCCGCGTCAGCGTTCCGTCAAGATCAAAGCAGTAAGCCGTCGACATCACTCACCTTCCCGCTGCAGAATCGTGTAGTACTGCCTCGTTTCTGCACGCTTCTCCAGGGTTTCAGGAAAAAGGAAATCACCCACTTTGCGCGCGAACCGCGCATCGACCAATGCCTGCGCGATAATTTCGTCAAGCTCGCTAATCGTCCGGTAAATAGCTGAGTACTCATCCGCAAGCTCATTTGAATAAAAACGATCCAGGGTGAAGCGCTCCTCTATTCCCACCGGCTCCCTGATATAGATACGACCATTGGGTGCACACAAACGGCCGGCATCCTGAATCAACTTCAGGCAGTCGTCATCATTCAGATAAATAAGAAGTCCGGAAATCAGGATGAGGTCATAGGGCGGCTGAAGCGCCAGCGCCTGTGGCTGTATGTCGGTCGCCGACATGACCTGAAAGCGAAGCTGCGGGCACTCACGCAGCACTGCCTCTTGACTCGCCTTTTCAATCAGTGCTGACGAAAAGTCGATACCCAGATACTCGACATCCGGCCGACGCTCCGCAAGAAACCAGCCCCAACGCCCGATACCACAGCCAATATCCAGAACACACTTTGCCTGCTCAGCCGCCAGAATTCCGGCGACGGCTTCCTTTTCTCGCTTATCCCGCTGCTCGACCAACTCCGGGTCATTATCCTGGTACATGGTCGTACTAAGAGCAGAACGGTAGTTGCGCCTGCCACGCTCCTCAAAGAAAGACTGCGTGGCCGCATAATCAATAGAGGTCTTCCCTCCACGTATTCGTGAACTATCTGTCATCTGGAACACTCTCTTGCCATGCGCATTTTTTGACACCGCCCTGATTGCAACACCGCCATTGCAGCACTACGTCATCAGCCCGACCACATTAAGGAGAATCAGGAACCTCATTCATTTCGACCCAGTTTTCAATTTTGAAAGGGTCTTTTCCGCGCAGGACAAGAGTGGACTTGATAACAAACTTGTCGCGCTGCTGCGCACTGAATTGCCATGGCACAGAGAAGGTAATGAACGGGTCATTACGCCCATGCGACTCAACTGCCTTGTCGCCCAGATACGGATTAACGCACCCGCCAATATCCTTGCAAGCCATTATCGGCACCTCAGCATTCGGCATGAATGCTTCGGATATCGTCAAGGGACCTTCGGCACCCGCTTCTTTCACGAGCACCAACGGACGCAGGCGGACAAATTTGTTGGCCGTGGCGCCACCCGCGACCGCTCTAGAAGAGGTATCCACTACATCACCCACGATTCCATGATCGGAGACGACGATAACCTTGGTGTTGTCATACACGCCTTTCTGCTTCAGGAAGTCCATGTAATTGGCCACGAGTGCCAACGAACAATGGGCCGTCACCGCATGCTGCATGGAAAAGAGGCTCTTGTAGCCAAGGCGCGCACGATGCTCTGCGCTAGCTTCCAGTCGCGTCTGCCGGGGCAGGCAATCTTCGCCGATATAGTAAGGCTCGTGCGGCAGAATGTTCGATATGAAGTTGAAGCTGGATGCACCATCGTCAACCGCCGTCATCTCGTCCAGCGCGTCCAGTTCAGCCCACTCACGGAACGTAGTCCCCGCAGAGTGATCAAGAAACGTCTGCCAGGGTCCTTTTGTATAAATGATCTCTTTGAACAAATAGGGCGCTACACGCATAGACCCCAGGATCACCAGAAGCTCCCCATAGTTTGCCTCCGAAAGCTTGTGCAAAGAGAAGCCCATGGAGACCGCTTTTTTCTGCGAAATGCTCGCCGGAATATGGGAGCAAGAAACGCCAGGAATATCAAAGAAGCTGCAGTCGCCCTTCATGGTAAACCCTAACCCTCGCGGGCTGATCACGTTCACCCTGTGCGACTTTTTGGCAAAGTTGTACGGCAGAATGGAGAATGCCTCGATCGAAAGCTCTCGGAGCGGCCGCTGCCGCGCATTCATTTCACTCGGCGTATAGTCATACCCGCCCAGCATCGGATGTATGCCGGCAATCGAATTTTCTCCCGCGGATACCGTGCGCGGATACCAGGTAAACCCACTCAATCGTTGCGCCAACTCAGGCTCTTTTTCCAGGATGGCCTCCATGTACGAGCCCATGAATCTGTCCAGGAAAATGATCAGCACATTCGGATTCGAGGTTGACAAATGAATGGGCTGCTTGAGCGAAGGATCAACCTTGGCCACCCCCGCCTCACCCGCATGTCCCCGACCCACTTCAATGGCCACGGCCAATACAATCGAGAGATTGGCCAGCATCAGCACAACCAGCACCGGGCGCGCACCTTTGCGCCGGAAGAAAAAGCGCAAAGCGGCTATCAAGCCCAGCAATATCAGCAAGTCCAGCAAAGATCTGAGCAAGACCTCAAGCCACGGCGTGGGCACTTGCTCAAATGCCAGTCCCGACATCATCGGATAGCCAAACGGCATCACAAAGGCGTACAGCCAGCAGATGAAGAAGGCTGGAACCACTAACAGCGTGAGTGTCGCTCTGATTTCAGCGAAAAAAACCAAGGCATAAATGATGAGTCCGGAATAAAGAACCACCATTACATTCCGGCCATTGATGGTAATCATCCGGTCAAGATGAATACCCAGCTCGCCTGGGGAGGTCAGAAAAGTAGTGACCGGCATGGCCACAAACACC
>JAUXNL010000028.1 GCA_030684415.1 Moraxellaceae bacterium
CGAGGCCAACACCTTGGGCTCCAAGTCTGTGAATGCCGACAGCACGCTGTCGTCCGTCGAGCTGAAAGTGCTCATCGAACAGATGCGCGAGCAGATCCAGAACATCGAATGATTACCGCCGGGGCCCCCGGCCCTGACCACCCAACCGGAGGACACATGTCCGGAACGCTGTTTGTGATTGCCGCTGCCAGCGGCACGGGAAAGACCTCGCTGGTCAAGGCGCTGGTCGAGACCAAGCCGGGCATCGGCGTATCGGTGTCGCACACCACGCGCCCCATCCGCCCCGGCGAAGTGGACGGCGAGAACTACCACTTCACCGCCCGCGACGACTTCCAGCGCATGATCGAGGCCGGCGAATTCCTCGAGCATGCCGAAGTGTTCGGCAATCTCTACGGCACCTCACGCGTCTGGGTCGAGGCTGAACTCAAGGCCGACCGCGATGTCATCCTCGAAATCGACTGGCAGGGCGCACAGCAGATGCGCCGCCTGATGCCCGAGGCCGTCAGCATCTTCATCCTGCCGCCCTCGCTGGACATCCTGGAGCGTCGCCTGCGCGGACGCGGCACGGACGCCGACGATGTCATCGCCCACCGCCTGGCCGAAGCACGGGGCGATATCGCCCACTATGCCGAGTTCAACTATCTAGTGGTCAACGACGACTTCAACGCCGCCTTGGCCGACCTCAAGAGCATTGTGCGCGCAGCTCGGCTCTCCTTCCGCAGCCAGGCCGCACGCCAAGCCGAGCTGCTGACAGCGCTGATCAGCGGGCCCGACCCGAAAGCCGGGAGCCCAACGGCGTAAGTGGCAACAGGCGCAAAGCTGCCTCGCCCTGCGCCGACTCTTGCCCCGACTCTTGCTCAGGCCCCTGCGCCAGCCCTGCCTCTTACCGCTGCGCCGGGCCGAACCCGCCGCGCAGACCGCCCGCCGCCTCCGGACGGCGCGGCTTGCGGGCACCGGGCCGCTTGCGTAGACTCGCCTCCCTCTTTTGCACTGCCCCCGAGGTTCCTCATGGCCCGCGTTACCGTTGAAGACTGCCTGGACAATCTGGACAACCGCTTCGAGCTCGTACTGGTCGCTTCCAAGCGCGCACGCCAACTCGCCACCGGCGGCAAAGATGCCGCCCTGCCTTGGGAAAACGACAAGCCAACGGTGATGGCGCTGCGTGAAATCGCCGCCGGCCATGTCACCCGCGACATCCTCACCGCCAAGCCGGAAGAGGAAGAAGAGCCATTCGCCGACCTCATCGACATCAACGCCAACCCGAGCGCGCAAGCCGCCCAGGGCGACGACGACGACCTGTAAGACGCCCGACGCGGCCCGCGCAAGCGGGTCGCCAATGCTTCTGGGGCCCCTGCACGGTTGCGACACCTGTGCAGTACCGGTGCTGAGGCGGCAGGACATGAATAGCGTCGCTGCCCGACGCACACCGTGCTATTCCGCGCCTCCCGGCCGAACAATCCCGGCCACACTGCTCCAGCCCTGACAGCCCTCGCGGTTTTGCCTCCGCACCCTTCAGTCCGCGACAAGGCCGTCGCCCCGGAACAGCAGTCGCCCCGTGCCGCATCGCCCGCACAACAGCAACGCCCCCTTGACGTTACGCGCGCGAACCCCGGAGACTCACGACATGAGCTCCGCCGCCGGCATCGACGCCCTATGTACCCGACTCGAAAGCTATCTCACGCCCGATCAGATTGCTGATATCCGGCGCGCCTACCTGTTTTCGGAAAACGCCCACGAAGGGCAGTTCCGCCGCAACGGGTCGCCCTACATCACCCACCCGCTCGCCGTCGCCAACATTCTTTGCGACATGCACATGGACCACCAGAGCATCATGGCGGCCATGCTGCACGACGTCATCGAAGACACCGGCGTCACCAAAGGTGAAATTGCCGAACTGTTCAGCCCGGAAGTGGCCGATCTGGTGGATGGCGTCACCAAGCTGACGCAAGTGCACTTCACCAGCAAAGCCGAAGCGCAGGCCGAGAACTTCCGCAAGATGATGCTGGCCATGACGCAGGACATCCGCGTCATCCTCGTCAAACTCGCCGACCGCCTGCATAACATGCGCACGCTCGACGTGCTGACGCCGGAAAAGCGTCGCCGTGTTGCCACCGAAACCCTCGACATCTACGCGCCCATCGCCAATCGCCTGGGCATGAACGATTTTCGCGTCGAATTTGAAGACCTGGGGTTTTACGCGCTGTTCCCCATGCGCGCGCCGCTCATACGCAAAGCCGTCATGGCCGCGCGTGGCAACCGCAAAGAAATGCTGGTCAGCATCAAAGAAGCGCTGGAAGCGCGCATGAGCGAAGAAGGCGTGAAGGTACGCGTGATCGGTCGCGAAAAGCACCTGTACAGCATTTACCAGAAGATGCGTGAAAAGCAGAAGTCGTTTTCGGAAATCATGGATGTGTACGGCTTTCGCGTGATTACCGAAAACGTCGACGCCTGCTACCGCGCGCTCGGCATCGCGCACAATCTCTACAAGCCGATTCCGGGCAAGTTCAAAGACTACATCGCCATTCCCAAAGCGAACGGCTACCAGTCGCTGCACACCATCCTGAAAGGGCAGCGCGGCGTGCCGGTGGAAATACAAATCCGCACCGAAGCCATGGAAGCCATGGCCAACAACGGCATTGCCGCGCACTGGCTGTACAAGTCCGACGGCTTTACCAACACCTCGCAAACACGCGCACGCGAGTGGATGAAATCGCTGCTGGAAATCCAGAAAAATGCCGGCGACTCGATGGAATTCATCGAGAACGTGAAGATCGATCTCTTCCCCGACGAGGTTTACGTCTTCACACCCAAGGGCCGCAGCCTCACGCTGCCGGTGGGCGCCACTGCCGTCGACTTTGCCTATGCTGTGCACACCGGCGTCGGCAATACCTGCGTGGCCGCGCGCGTCGACAACCGCCTCGCGCCGCTCAGCCTGCCGCTGTTCACCGGGCAAACCGTCGAAATCATTACCGCGCCCGGCGCACGCCCGAATCCGGCCTGGCTCAATTTTGTCATTACCTCGAAAGCGCGCTCCAGCATCCGCCACTTCCTGAAAGACCAGCAGCAATCCGAAGCGGTCGACCTCGGCCGGCGCCTGCTCGAAAAAACCCTGAGCACGCAGGGCAGCGGCCTTGCCAAGCTCGCGCCCGAACGCATTGCCAGCGTGCTCAACGATCTGGGCCTGCCCGACATCGACGCCCTGTGCGAAGAAATCGGCATCGGCAATCGCGTGCCGCAAATTGTCGCCGCGCGCCTGCTGCCCGACGACGACGGCAGCGACACCCGTGGCGCCACCGGCGGCGCCAATGCCAACCCCAGCGCACGCAGCATCGCCATCCGCGGCACCGAAGGGCTGGTCATCACCTACGCGCGCTGCTGCCGCCCGCTGCCGGGCGACCCCATCGTCGGCCATTTGTCCGCCGGACGCGGCATCGTCATCCACCGCGACAGTTGCAACAACATTCTGGCCGAATTACGCGACAGCCCAGACAAGTGCATGAACTTGCGCTGGTCTGAAAAAGTCGACCGCGAATTCCAGAGCGAGCTGCGCATCGAACTGGTGAACCAGCGCGGCCTGCTCGCCGAAATCGCGCGGCAGGTCACGGAAATGGATGCCAACATCGAAGGCATCAACATCCAGGAAAAAGGCGCGCACCACGGCGTGATGCACCTCAGCCTGCAAGTGCATAACCGTATTCACCTGGCGCGGCTGATCAAGCGCATCCGCATCATCAAAGGCGTGGAAAAGATCACGCGCGTTCGCGCTTAAGCCGCTTTCGCACATGTGCCGGAGCGCGGGCTGAAAAAGCCCTGGATAGGCGTTTCCCAGCAAACTATTGGCCGCCTCTGCCTAGCGCATGCCGCACGGCCTCAGGTCGCCAACCACGGATCTATTAACGGAATATCCAGCGCCACAAAATCGGCAGTATTGCGTGTGGCCAGCGACAAGCCATGCACCGCGCAAATCGCCGCCATCTGCGCATCCGCCATGCCGATCGGCCGCCCCGACTGCTCGCGAGCCGCCACCAAGGCCGCATAGGCAACGGCCGCGCGCTCATCAAACGCCAGCACACGCCCCGTAAAAGCATCGGCCAGAATGCGGCCCGCCGTGGCACTCAACTGCTCGCGACGCTGCCCCTGCGGCAGGCGCTCGATGCCATACAGGATTTCCGCCACGGTAATCGCCGTAATAAACAGATCTGCTGTGGGCTGCCGATCCAGCCATGCCAGCACGGCGTGTGCCGGCTGCGCCCGCATCAGCTCCGACAGCACATTGGTGTCGAGCACGATCATTCGCTGAAATCCGCCGCGCGCGGCGGCTCAGGGGCACGCGTCACCACCACCTCCGTCAACCCGGCCGCCTTGAACTGTGCATGCAGTCGCGAGCCCAGCCCTGCCGAGGCTTCCTCGGCCACGCTGAGCCGCTGCTTCAGTATCTGGCGCGCCTCTTCCTCCATGGACCGGCCATGTGCTGCCGCCAACCGCCGCAAGCGGGCTTTGAGTTCATCATCGAGATTCCGGATGGTCAGGACAGCCATGTGGCCCTCTACTATTTGACTGCATTGACAGCAATGCTAGCACACGCCTTCAGCGCCCAGTCCAGCGGGCTGCGTACCGCCAGCCCGCCGCGGTTCAGCACATGGGTATAGAGTTGCGTGGTGGAAAGCTCCTTGTGCCCCAGCAATTCCTGCACGGTGCGGATGTCATAGCCGCTCTCCAGCAAGTGGGTGGCGAAGGAATGGCGCAGGGTATGCGGCGTGGCCGGCTTGTGCAGGCCCGCGCGCCGCACCGCCTGCCGCATCGCACGCTGCACCCGCTTCTCGTCCACATGATGACGGCGAATGGCGCCGCTCTGCGGGTCGCGCGAGCGGCTGGCCGCCGGGAACACGTACTGCCACCCCGGCTCACGCGGTGCGTTCGGGTATTTCCGGGCCTGGGCATAGGGCAGCCAGACCTCCCCAAAGCCCTCCTCCCGATCCTGGCGCTGCAGCAACAGGCTTTTCTCGATCTGTCGGCGCAGCACCGGCTTGAGCGACTGCGGCAGCATGGTCACCCGGTCCTTCGCGCCTTTGCCATCCCGGACCAGGATTTCGTTGCGCGAGAAATCGACATCCTTCACCCGCAGGCGGACACCCTCCATCAACCGCATGCCGGTGCCATAAAGAAGGCGCAACACGAATGCCAGCTCGCCCTCCTCCAGCACGGCGAAGAGTTGGCTGACCTCCTCACGGCTGAGCACGACCGGTAGATGCTGCGACGCCCGTGCCCGCTTCATACCATCGAGCCAAGGCAGGTCGATCTTGAGCACCTCGCGATAAAGAAAAAGCAGCGCCGACAGGGCAACGTTCTGCGTGCCGGCGGTGACATTCCCTACCACCGCCAGCGACGTGAGGAAGGCCTCGACTTCGGCCGCCCCCATCTCGCGCGGATGACGCAAGCCATGAAAGCGGATGTAACGACGAATCCAGTGCACATAGGTTTCCTCGGTGCGCCGGGCATAGTGCTTGTAGCGGATGGTGGCGCGCACCTGGTCGAGCAGGCGCGGTGCGGCAGGGGCAGCGGCAGCGGCAGCGGCCCCCTTATCTGGCGTACTTATCTGGCCCATAACATCCCTGTTCCACAGCCAAGTGATTGAAAACATGGACATCCTGTCCATAATGCGCGGAGTTATACACCACCGTTGGGGAAATAAAGCACCGTTTTAGCGTGCACGCAAATGGTGGTGTATAACTCCGCCCATGGTGCGCCAAGTCGTTGATGATGTTGGCGTTTAATTTTGTCAGACAAGTTATGACCCCACATGGGGTCTAATTCAAGTTAGGTACGTATATGAGTCCTAGTGACTTTGATATTGAGCTAAAAGATCTCTACGAGAAGTCCGTAGGCCAACTCATGACTGACTATTTTGATGCAGCCGCTTTTGAGGCGCTCTATCATCATCTCTGCAGCAAGTCGGAGCTCATTAAGGCCGAGCATGTGATTTCCAAGCAGGTGCTGCATTCCCTCCTCTCGGCGCAACAGACTATTGAAGGCCGGGCATCATATATGCCGGCGGCCCGCCAGCATCTTGAGATGGCTCGAAAATTTGCGTCTTTACTTGGGCTGATTGCCATCGGAGAAGACTGCAATGATAGAGTCCCTGGCGTGCCCCGCATCATCTAAGGCATACCTAACCCTTCCCTAAGACTTCCCCCGTCAACACCTGAATCATGATTTTCAAGCCCGGCATCGCCGGGCTTTGTTTTTCCTGAATATTTCTCCATCGCTTGCGTGTTGTCCACG
>JAUXNL010000033.1 GCA_030684415.1 Moraxellaceae bacterium
CAGTCTGCGCGGTACGCTGGAAGAACAGTCACATCTGCTGGAAAAACTGCAAAATGATATGCGTGCCCGTTATACCGATCTGGATCAGCGCCTTAATGCCCAGCAGGATCAACTGAAGCAGGCCATGCCAGTTGCTGCTGCCGGCAGCGAAGCGGTGGCTCCCAGTGCCACTATCGAGGAAGAGAAAAAGGCCTATCTGACGGCCTATGATACCTATCGTGCCGGCGGCCCCGGCAAGGCCATTCCGCCCATGCTGGCCTTTGTAAAGCGTTATCCCAACTCCACCTTCACGCCCAATGCCTATTACTGGCTGGGTGAGTTCTACCTGAATACCGACACCCCGGATCAGGCCACAGCAATGAAGCACTTTGAAACCGTGGGCAAATACCCGGACAACGCCAAAGCGCCAGCAGCCCTGTACAAGACAGGCAGCATTCTGGACCTGCAGGGCAAACCGCTGGACGCTAAAAAGAAAATGCAGGAGCTGCTGGCGAAGTACCCTAAAAGTCCGGAAGCCGCACTGGCTGACAACTATCTGAAGGCCCTTGCAGCCGCGCAGGCTGCGGCCGCAAAGCCGACAATGGCGGAAAAGCCTGCGGCCAAACCCGTGGCCAAAAAGCCTTCCGTCAAAAAAACCTGAGTTTCCTGCACAAGGAAACTCCCTGCGGGGCGAAAACCTGTGCAATTGGGCAGGCCAGGTGCGCTAGAATGGCCGCCCCTTTCTCCCCGTCCCCGCCTGCCCGTGCCTGAACTCCGCATCACCGAGATATTTCATTCCCTGCAAGGTGAAGCCCGCAGCGTCGGCCGCCCCACGGTTTTTGTACGCCTGACCGGCTGCCCCCTGCGTTGCACCTGGTGTGATACGCCCTACTCCTTCAGTGGCGGCAGCCTGCGCACGCTGGACGATATCGTCCAGGAAATTCACGGCCATGGCGCTCACCACGTCTGCGTCACGGGTGGCGAGCCCCTCGCGCAACCCGAATGTCTGGCGCTGCTCGGCATGCTCTGCGAGGCAGGTTTCGAGGTCTCGCTGGAAACCAGTGGCGCACTGGATATCAGCCGGGTGGATAAACGCGTCAGCCGCCACATGACCACGGACTTCGTTCTGGATGCGCTGGAGCAGGCCCTGCATGCGCGTCGCTTCGATCGTGCAGGCGATCTGATTCCTCACAGCGACAGGTGCAGCCAATACGTCTCCATCAGCTACACGGAGCGGCTGGCCGAGGCAGGTATCGAACCCTCAGTGGGCAGCAAGGGCGACAGCTATGACAATGCCTTGGCCGAAACCATCAACGGGCTGTACAAGACGGAGCTGATTCACCGGCAGCCCTGTAAGAGCCGGGAAGCAGTCGAGATGGCGACGCTGCAGGCGCTCCTGTTCCTGGCGCTTTTGCAGCTCCAACGCTTGATCCAGACGGGGTTCCGCGGCGATTGCAAGCAACGGCAGGCAGGCAAGCAGGCCCACAAGGCGTGGATAAGCCATTGTTTTGATTCGCATCCATGAGAAATGGCGCGCATCGTACCGACAATGTATCCCATGTGTAAATCCGGGAAACCCGCAGCCTGACTCTCAGTCCCTTCAGATACCTATCACCCGATTGAACCGCTGGCGGTCATGCTCCCGGGGATTTGCTCTGCATCAGACGCCAGGTCTGGCAAACACCGATCCGCTGACTACTCAGCGGGTTGTTGGGATTGCCATGAAGCCATGGGATGCCACACCCACTTGGTGGGCTGCGCCTTGCTGATGGCAGGTCACCAACACAAGAAGCCAACGGACGCAGATGCCCTCAATGCCCCGTGGCCTTCGATATCTTGATTCAATGCACTAAATGACATTCATTCTTATTTACGGCATTTTGACCCTATTCGATACCCGACCCTCGCAGCTAAATGGCTCCACCGGCTCATCCCGAGCCGCTCAAGAGAGCCATGCCATGATCATCTCACTCCTCCCTCCAGCGATTGCCAATCTCGATTTTTCACGTCTTCGCCAAAAATTAATGGATCCAACCGATGGCTTGGGTCTCAGCCTGACGGAACTCGACAAAGCCGAGCGTGAATATCGTCGATTCCTCGCAATGCATAAGCATCACCCTTCGGCACCCCTAGTTCCCAACAGACTGGTGGATGCCTTTTGGCATGCGCACATTTTGGACACGCAGCGCTACTCGACAGACTGCCTGGCAGTGTTTGGCTATGTGCTACATCACGATCCTTATGTAGGCATTGACGGCCCGGAGTCCGTCAGGGTGCTGGAAAGCATGTTTGCCCAAACAAAGGCGCTCTATGAATCACTCTTCGGACCCTATCCAAGCCAAGAGCTGGAGGCCATGCGCTGCAAGGGGCACGCCTGCCATGTCCCAACGCCTTGCGCGTGCCGAGTGCCTGGCGCCTGCACAAGTCGCATGGAGAGCGTGGCATGAAATTCTCCACCCACAAGGACTTCAACAAGATAATCTCAAAATTGACGCGGTCGGGATGGAGATTCCGCCATGGCAGCAAGCACGGGATTCTCATCTCCCCAGAAGGCACTCGACTGGTGATTTCACAAACGCCCTCAGACTGGAGGGCACTTCGCAAGCTTCGTGCCGACGTTAAGCGCAGGAGCTAAGACGCTACGCAGATGGACTCTGTTTTGGCTTCCATGTCCCCGATGCCGCTACAAGCCGCGCCAAAACAGAGTCATCCCAATCTTTTCCTTCCGTGAGGGACAGCCCTCTTCTCGTTACTTCATCCCGCCATAATGAATAGTAAAATTCAGAAAATTCCTCATAGTTTGACCTAAAGCCTTCATAGGTGCGTGCGTCTTTAAAAACAAAGCTGAATATTCTTGCTGCGACATATATCAGTATCGCGAAATCCTTTTCTTTATTGGCCTGCTCTTCACTCTTTGGAATTTCTCTTCCTCCCTTACTTTTCCACCAAAGAGTGGAAAGCTCATTGATGTCGTCAAAATGCAATCCACCTATTTTTAATTTCCCCCGGAAATAGTCATATCTTCCAGTAGGTTCGGTCACCTTCAGAAGCTGTGGCTCGGTGGGAGGCTGCTCGACTTGCATTACCACGCAATAGATAAAATTGAGGAGCAGCCTCTCCGGCATATCGATCATATCTTTGCCGGCGCGACTCCTCATGCCTGGCGTTACTATCGGGAATATCATGGCAGGCTTATAGGACGGAAACACCATTTGATAGCAATCGATATCCATCGCCAC
>JAUXNL010000419.1 GCA_030684415.1 Moraxellaceae bacterium
CCACGTCCCCTCACCCCGGCCCTCTCCCCGCTAGTGGGGAGAGGGCGCATGGCGGGCACTGCCACAACTAGCGCGCGTCGCCCACACCAGCAGGCTCACTGGCCATACACACCGGTCGAGAGATAGCGATCCCCCCGGTCACACACAATCGCGACAATCACCGCGTTCTCGACACGGCGCGACAATTCCAGCGCCGCCCAGACCGAACCGCCCGACGACACACCACAAAAAATGCCTTCTTCGCGTGCGAGCCGGCGCATGGTGGCTTCGGCATCTTTCTGTTGCACGTCCATCACCGCGTCCACACGCTCACGTTCGAAAATGGTGGGCAGGTATGCCTCCGGCCAGCGCCGGATGCCGGCAATCTGCGAACCGTCTGAGGGCTGCAGGCCGATGATGCGAATGGCCGGGTTCTGTTCCTTGAAAAAGCGCGAGCAGCCCATGATGGTGCCGGTGGTGCCCATGGAGCTGATGAAATGGGTGATCGTGCCCGCGGTTTGCTGCCAGATTTCCGGGCCGGTGCCTTCGTAATGCGCCAGCGGGTTGTCGGCGTTGCCAAACTGGTTGAGCACGCGCCCACGGCCTTCGGCCTGCATCCGCATGGCGAGGTCGCGCGCGCCTTCCATGCCTTCAGCCTGGGTGACGGAAATCAGCTCAGCACCATAAGCGGCCATGGCGTCGCGGCGCTCCTGGCTCTGGTTGGCGGGCATGATGAGGACCATGCGGTAGCCCTTGATGGCCGCCGCCATGGCCAGCGCAATACCGGTATTGCCGCTGGTAGCTTCGATCAGCGTGTCGCCGGGCTTGATCAGGCCACGCGCCTCGGCACGGGCAATCATCGACAGCGCCGGGCGATCCTTGACCGAGCCCGCCGGATTATTGCCCTCCAGCTTCAGCAGCAGGGTATTCGAGGTATCGCCCTGCAGACGCTGCAAGCGCACCAGCGGCGTATGGCCGACAGTATCGGCAATGGTGGGGTAGCCCATGGCATTGGCGGCGGGAGGGGCGATAGTGGAATCCGGGGAGGCGGGCGGCGCAGTCGTCATGGCGAAAGTCAGGCGGTTTCGGGCAGGCCGCGATTGTACGGGAAGCCCCGGCCAAAACCGATGCCCACTGCTGCTGCATGGCCCGACAGCATCGGCAGTGAAAGGGAGCGACCGGCGTTTTACGGCAAGCGGCCGGGGATGTCATAGTCGGCGGCAATCATGACAAGGGATGCCCCATGAAGCCCTGGAGCCTGCAAAACCGCCTGCTTGCCCTGCTGCTGCTGCCCACCGGCCTGCTCATCATCGGCTTGGGGATTGCCGTGGTGCTCGCGCGCTTTCACGACCTGGATGCCCTGCACGACGAACGCAGCCGGCTGCTGGTGAGCAAGTACGCCAATGCCGTCGACAACCTGCGCGACATCAGCCCAGCCCTGCTGCAACAACTGGCCACCGGTGCGCTGGAAGAACCCAGCCTGCGTTCGCTGTCGTTGCTTGCTCCGGACGGCAGCACCCTGCTGCAGAGCGGCCCGCTGCCCAAGCCCCTGCCGCAGGGTCAGGCCATCGGCCTTGGCGAGCAGTTGCATCGGCACACCGGCCCCGATAGCTGGCAATACGTGCAGCCGCTTACCCGCCCCGTGCCCACCACCAGCGGCGCGCTGACGCCGGCCTGGGTCATGCTCGAATTCGGCACCAGCGAGCTCACCATCCGCAAATACGAAGCGCTGCTATTAGTGCTAGGACTGGGGCTCGCCTCCCTGATCGTGCTGGGCACCGCTCTGGCCCGACAACTGCGGCTCTGGCTGTCGCCGATTGATGCCATGGCCGAGACCCTGCACCGCATCGACAGCGAACACCTCGAATTCCGTCTGGACACCCCGGCACGTGGCGATCTGGCCGGCCTGCAAAGCGAGATCAACGCCCTGCTCGACCGCATCGGTGCCGATACCGAAGAACTCAAAAGCTCCATGGTGCAAGCCAATGAAGACCTGCGCGAAACCATGGAAGCCATGGAAGTGCAGAACATCGAACTGACGCTGGCGCGCAAAGAAGCCGTGGAGGGCAATCGCATCAAGTCGGAATTCCTCGCCAACATCTCGCACGAAATCCGCACGCCGCTGAACGGCATCATGGGCTTTGCCAAACTGCTGCTGAAAACACCGCTCGCGCCGCGCCAGCTCGACTATGTGCGCACCATCCAGAACTCGTCCGACAGCCTCGTGGCCATCATCAACGACGTGATCGACCTGTCGAAAATCGAAGCCGGCAAACTGGTGCTCGACCACACCCCGCTCGACATCGAAGAAGTGATTTTTGAAGTGCTGAACATGCTCGCCCCGCTGGCCGAAGAAAAAGACCTGGAGCAAGTGGCCTTCATTTATGACGACGTACCCCGCCACCTGATGGGCGACCCGCTACGGCTCAAGCAAATCCTCACCAATCTGGTGAACAACGCCATCAAGTTCACGCCCAAGGGCGACATCACCGTGCGCTGCATGCTGGAAAACCAGACCGAGCGCCACGCCATCATCCGCATCACCGTAACCGACACCGGCATCGGCCTGTCCGACTCCGCTCGCGCCGACTTGTTCCGCGCCTTCAGCCAGGGCGATCCGTCCACCTCGCGCAAATACGGCGGCACAGGCCTTGGCCTCGTCATCTCGCGGCATCTCGTGCAGCAGATGCATGGCGAAATCAATTTCGACAGCAACCCCGAAGGCGGCACCACCTTCTGGTTCACGCTGCGCGCCGATCTCGATACCTACACCCAATCAGGCTTTCACAGCGACAGCCTGATTGGCCGCGAGCTACTCGTCGCCGAACCGCACGATGTCTCGCGGCATTTCTTGGTGAACACGGTCGAGCACTGGGGCGCACATTGCCGCAGCGCGCAACACCTTGCCGAACTGCAGGAGCTGTTAAAAGCCTCCCCACCCGATGCACTGATTGTCGGGCTGTCGCTACTGACCGCAGGCGGCGGCAATACCGGCAGTGCCCTGCGCGAACTCCGGCAGCACATGGCCGGCCCCATCGTCCTGCTTGCGCGCAGCTCAGACTCCTCGCAAGAACAGGCCAGCTATCAGGGCCATCTGGTAGCCGTGCTCTCCAAGCCCGTGGCGCCACGCGAATTGCACTACGAACTCAGCCGCATGTTCAGCACGGCGCCACCCGCGCCGAACCTGCCGCCCGCCAAGCGGCCAGCGCCGCTGCGCATTCTCGCCGTGGACGACAACCCCGCCAATCTCAAACTGGTCTGCACCCTGCTCGAAGATTTGCAGGTCACGGCGGTAGCCGCACCCGATGGCCACGAAGCCATCCGGCTATGCCAGGAAAAGCCTTTCGATCTGGTGTTCATGGATATCCAGATGCCCGGCATCAACGGTCTGGAAGCCACTCAAGCCATCCGCCAGCACGAACAAGCGCATGGCCTCAAGCGCATGCCCATCATCGCCCTCACCGCCCATGCCATGGCCAACGAACGCGACGCGCTGCTCAAGTCCGGCATGGACGACTACATGACCAAGCCGGTGCAAGAGTCCCAACTCGCCCACGTGATCGGCAAATGGACCGGCACCCTACCAGGCGCGGTGCCGCGCAAAGTAGAGATGGTCAGCAGTGCACACGAGCCACCAGTCGCCGTGAACTGGACCGAAAGCGTGCGCTTGGCCGCCGGCAAAACCGACCTTGCCCGCGACATGCTGCTGATGCTGCTCAACAGCCTGGAGCAGGAGCGCGCGAAGATTCTCGGCGCCTGCGAAGACAACCACATGGACAACCTGCTGGCCCATGTGCATTACCTGCACGGCGCCACGCGCTACTGCGGCGTGCCGCTGCTACGCGACGCCGCCCATACACTGGAAACCCGCATCAAGACCGTCCTGCAGGCGAGCACGGCAGGGCGCACTCTCGCCCCCGCCGACACCTCGCAATGCCGGGCTGAAGTTGAAGCACTGATGCAATGCATCGACGAACTGATTGTCTGGCGTGAAAACAATTCGCTGCCGGCCTGAGCAGCCACTGCTGGAAAACGACTCATGATCGATTGGGAACAACTCAGCTTTATCGTCACCGTCGTCGGTCTGCCGTTCGCGATTGCGGTCTATCTGTACGACCAGCGCCGCGAGCGACAGAACGACGAAGAAGAAATCTACCAACGCCTCTCCGACGAATACGCCGAGTTCTGCAAGCTCATCATTGAAAATGCCGACCTGCGCCTACGCACGCAAAAGCACACGCCGCCCGTGCTCACGCCTGAGCAGGAAGAGCGGCGGCTAATCCTGTTTGAAATGCTGATTGCCCTGTTCGAGCGCGCCTACATTCTGGTGTACGAAGACGACATGAGCCGGCAGCAGCGCCGCCTGTGGCAGTCATGGGAGGACTACATGCGCGACTGGTGTGAACGTGAAGATTTCCGCACTTTGCTACCGACACTGCTGACCGGGGAAGACGAAGATTTTGTGGCGCATATTCTACGAATTGCAGCTGAGCCGGTAGCGGCAGGGGCCGAGGAAAGAGGCTTTTAAAAAATCGTTTTGCGCAATGCAGTAAAGCTGCACCATTATGCCCCAAGAAGATAAAGGATCATGCCCTAGCAATGACCCTAAGCAGCCCATCTATAACCTGCTCACATGTGCCGCCTAAGCTCTTCGCAAACGAAATTTTTTGCTCACACCGCACCAATAAAGAAACCCTGAAGTCTCCATGTGAAAGATCGCAACTGCGATCAGAAACATCATAACCCTTAAACTTATCTGAAATACTTTTAAATGCAGCACCAACCTGTGGAAGCATATTAAAATCTTCAACCCCGGACTGCACGTATGAAAAGCTAAGCCTTATCAACTTCTCATCATAGCTCTCAGGAAAAACCTTAAACCCCAACCCCCCGTAACTTTCGTAAAAATACGCTCCATCATCAGATGCTTTGTAAACCCCAACTGATGGCGTATTAGAAATCACTTCTTCCGCCAAAAGATCAATATCTGAAGCATCGCCAGAATAGAAGACCGAATACAATATATGTAGCTCAGCAGCCATTTGTGCAAAAGTTATTCTCCTACTTTGTTCCTCATGCGTTGCCGCTAAAATTAGTCTAGAAATTCTCTTTGGCAAGCAGGCAAGGTTCTTGCTTTTTATACTCCCACACACCTGCCCCACCCTGGACTCCCAATCATTTCTTGCGTACATGAAAAATTCTGGATCTTTTCCGGAAACCATATAATAAAGCGTCATTCCGAGCCCAAAGGAGTCTACAGCAGCACTTCTTGTTGAAGCTCCCTGCTTTTCAGTCAACTGCTCTGGAGCAAGATACGATGTACCACCAGAAACATACACAGACTTTTCTAATGCTCCTAAATGCCAAGAAAGATCGAAATCAAGAACAACAACCTGAGCCGAATCACGATCCTGATAGTAATTTCTTAACATTATGTTTTGTGGGCGAAGATCTCTGTGAACAACTCGCTCTGGAGTGCTATGGACCGCATGTATTGCAGTCGCCAAATCTTTTCCCACCCGCACAATCTGCTCCCAATCTTTGGTATAACCCTGCATAACAGCCTCATGCAAAGTAATACCCTCAACCCACTCCATAATAACAACTGGCGGAATCTCGGTAGCATCAATAAATTTAACAATTCCAGGCACGTTGCGCTGCTCGAGAAAGCGCATAGAGCGAATACCTCGTCGAAAGGCTTTGAGCAAATCAAGCTTTTCTCTAACCTCATACTTGAAAACTTTTATAGCAACTTGGTTTCCATCACTATCAATTGCTCGCCAAACTCGACCAAATCCACCCTCCTGTTCAGACGAGCAAACCTTATAATCTGCCACTTGGTCCGCCTCATTTACCTCATCCGAGTCAAAATATGTAGCATCATGAATTGCTCTCGAATACTTTTTGCAGAAATTATCAAACTCAACATAACCATTATTTCCATCAATAATGTCTACCGCCGCACCATTTAATACTTTCCGTATCTGATTGGGAGATAGCTCCATTATTTGCTTAGGCGTCGGAATATCCCCATAAACACCGCGCGTATTTGCCGCATAAGTAACAGGATCAGCATTTTCGTCAACAAGCTTATAAGCCTTAAGCTTTTCGATTAAGTTGGAAACGAAAGTATGCTTACCATCATTTATATATCGAATAACTCTAATTCCACTATTTTCCGCCTTTGTTTGCTCGTCTGCCGGGGAGCATGTAACCCAGAAATGTGGCCCTGCGCCTGGAGCCTTAGCCATCGCACTTGTAAAGTGATCAATAACCGCTTTATCTGTAGCAGAAACACCAAGAAGCACTATGGTCCCATATTTAATACAGTCGAAAACAAACTCATTAAAATCCTTTTTTTTAAGCAACTGCTGAAGCTTTGACTCCGTAAAAACCCAACTACTTGGATCTTCTGCATCACCATGAATATTGGCAATAATCCGGGAGTCATTCTTAGTTAAATACCCAATAAGCGCACTAACGTTAAAACCATTTCTTTCAACCAACGTCAACTTAGAGAACTGACTTTCCGCAAACGCCCTACGCGAGAATCCATCAACGTTAAGAGAAATTACCCCTCTAACACCTAAATCCCACAAATCTTTGTATGCTTCTGGAGGACTAACCTTCAGGCTTTTCGTAAACTCGGACTTTATAACGCTATCAAAAGTAGCTTTTCCCAGCTTTTCCAGCTCTTCAAAAGTCGCCCATAAAGAGTCCATTTTTTTCAAATTTTCTAATTTTGCAAGTCGCGCAGCTTTATCCCTTTCCTGTAAAAGACTTGCATCTTGCTTGAATGCATTAAGAATCGCAGTCCGCAAATCAACCCAACTAGGAAGTCCAGCTGGCGTACTCATACCAGCACCTAGCCATACAACAACAGGCCGTGCACCAACCTTCCATGCCTCTAGTAACTCACCAACAGCCTTTTGCTCAAGAAATTGATCAGCCATTTTCCCACCGAATCAGATAGTAAGCATCAATTGGAGCCAAGCAATACAATACCAAGCTGAGAAGCAATAATCCCATCAGCATGCCGTGGGCTCCGCTTGGCAAAGCTAAACCTCCCCCATCAAACCAAACACATTGCAATACGAGGGCTAGCTATTTCAGCCCTATACCATAGATGCACATCTTCGCATCAAGCTCAACCAAACGGCGACACACCAAACAGCATCGCGTGCAGGCCGAACGCCAGCACCACCCATAGCGCCACGCCCAGCAATCCTGTCACCAGTGTGGCGCGCGAAGTGCCAGCGGCATACACCGTTCCGGCGGCGCGATCTCGGCGACGCGCCACCGCAAACGCGACAATCGCCCAGACCAGAAAACTGCCGAACAACAAGAGGTCAGCCACCATGCCGTTGGCCAGCAAGTGCGCGAAGGCCCAGACCTTGGTAGCGAGCAACATGGGGTGATGCAGGCGAACCTTGATGCTGTTGCGCGGCACATAAGTGGCCACCAGCAGCACCATGGCCACCAGCATGAGCAGGCCGGCCGCATGGCGCATGCCGGTCGGTGGAATCCAGAGCATGGACATTTCGCGCCGCGCCGCGGCATAGCCAAAACAGATCAGCACAAAGCCGGCAATGCTGACCAGCGAGAACACGCCCTTCCAGACGCCCGCCCCCATCTTGGCCACAAAGCTTTTGCGCGTATCAGGCGCCACGATGTGCAGCGAATGCACACCCAGAAACAACAACAGTCCCAACAGCAGAATTTCCATCACTCACCCCCTTCCCTGACATTCAAGCCGGCGTCTACCAGTACGCCACCACTACGGACACTCTACTCTCGCGAGCACGAAATCTTTCGAGCGCGCAACTCTCATGGGCACTCAACACCGCTTCGTGCCCAGCCGCTACTTCACCGGGCGCCGGTACATGAAGTTCTCCAGCGAGCCTTCGGCCAGATTGAACCAGCCTTGCTCCAACCGCCGGAATTTTTTCCACTCGGTATAGATTTTGCGGAACATCGGGTCTTTGGCAGCCTCTTCTTCGAACAGCTCGAACGTTGCCTTCATGCCAGCTTCCATGATGTCGTCGGAATAGCGACGCAACTGCACGCCACGGCCGATCAGGCGCGACAGCGCCAGCGGATTCTGCGCATCGTAAGTGGCCAGCATCAGTGTGCTGGCCTCTGCCGCCGCCACCTCAAAAGCAGCGCGGTAAGACGGCGGCAGTTTCTGCCATTCGCGGCTGTTGATATAGAAACTGAGCGTGGGGCCGGGCTCCCACCAGCCGGGGAAATAATAGTGTTTGGCAATTTTGTAGAGGCCGAGTTTTTCGTCGTCGTAAGGGCCGACCCATTCGCAGGCATCAATGGCGCCGCGCTCTAGTGCGGGGTAAATATCGGCGCCGGCAATGGTTTGCGGAATCACGCCGAGGCGCGACATGATCTCGCCGCCAATGCCGGGAATGCGCATCTTGATGCCTTTGAGTTCGGCCAGCGATTTCACTTCGCGGCGAAACCAGCCGCCCATTTGCGCGCCGGTATTGCCGCCCGGCAGGCAAACCACGCCTTGTTCGGCGAACAGCGGCGCCATCACTTCGCGGCCGCCGCCTTTGTGGAACCACGCGCTCTGCTGACGTGCCGTCAGCCCGAAGGGCACGGCGGTATCAAAGGCAAACGCCTTGTGCTTGCCAACATAGTAGTAGCTGGCCGAATGGCCACACTCCACCGTGTTGTTGCCGACGGCTTCCAGCACCTGCAGGCCCGGCACCAGCTCACCGGGAGCAAATACGCGAATGCGGAAACGGTTGTCGGTGAGCTCGGCCACGCGCTTGGCCAGCACCTCGGCAGCGCCATAAATCGTGTCCAGACTTTTAGGATAGCTAGAAGCCAGTCGCCAGTGCACCACCGGCTGGGTGATCACAGCGGGTGCTGCATTGGCGGCTGCATTGGCGGCTACAGGGGCGGCCAGCAAGGCCCCGGCGGCAGATTTTTTCAGAAAATCGCGACGATCCATCAGCGTCCCTCTTGTTGTGTTTCGCGGTAAAGATCGCGGGCGATCTCTTCCATGATGCGAATGGCTTCATCCGCTTCAGCAGCCGGCCCACTGCTCTCGACAAATTCCGCGCGCGTGTCCCAGATGAGTTTCTCTTCTTTCTGCACCGTGGCCAGATTCGGGAACACCATGAGCAAGGCCACCATCAGCACTTGCAGGGCAATGAACGGCAACACGCCCTTGTAGATAGCGGAAGTTTTTACCTCAGGCGGCGCCACCGAACGCAGGTAGAACAGCGAAAAACCGAACGGTGGCGTCAGAAACGAGGTTTGCAGGTTCATCGCCAGCATCACGCCGAACCAGACCGGGTCGATACCGAGCTTGTGCGCCACCGGCGCCAACAGCGGCACGGCAATGAACGCAATTTCGAAAAAGTCGATAAAGAAGCCCAGCACGAACACCAGCAGGTTAACGATGATGAGAAAGCCGATGACGCCACCCGGCACATGGGCAAACAGGTTTTCCACCCAGAGATCACCATCGAGTGCACGGAACACCAGCGCAAACAGCGATGAGCCGATCAGGATGAACATCACGAAGCAGGTGAGCCGCGCCGTCTTTTCCAGTGCTTCATTGAGCAGCGGCACGGTCAGCCGGCGCTTGAGCGCGGCCAGCACCAGTGCCCCGGCCGCCCCCATGGCGCCGCCTTCGGTAGGCGTGGCGAGACCCATGAAAATGGTGCCGAGCACCAGAAAAATCAGCAGTACCGGGGGCAACAGGGAAATCGCCGCACGCTTCCACAAGGCGGCACCCCGAATGACCGCTTCCTTGGGCAGGGCCGGCGCCATTGCCGGGCGAAAAATGCTGACCATGACGATAAAGCCCAGAAACAACACCGTCAGCATCAGGCTGGGTAACAAGGCGCCGCGATACATGTCGCCCACCGGCACCGAGAGTGTGTCGGCCAACACGATCAGCACCAGCGATGGCGGAATGATTTGCGCCAGTGTGCCAGAGGCCGTGATCACCCCAGAGGCCAGCGCCGGCGAATAGCCGTGGCGCAGCATCACCGGCAAGGAAATCAGCCCCATGGCCATGACGCTGGCGGCCACCACGCCCGTTGTTGCCGCCAGCAAACCGCCCACCAGCACCACGGCCAGCGCCAGACCACCGCGCAGGCGGCCAAACAACTGGCCGACGGTTTCCAGTAACTCTTCGGCCAAGCCGCTGCGCTCCAGCACCAGCCCCATGAAGGTAAAAAACGGCACGGCCAGCAAGGTGTCGTTACGCATGATGCCGAACAGCCGCTCCGGCACCGCCTGCATCAACTCCGGTTTGATGGCGCCGGTTTCAAGACCGATCAGCGCAAACACCAAGGCAGCAGCGCCGAGCGCAAACGCCACCGGGTAACCGGTCAGCAAAAAAATCAGCAGCAGTACGAACAGCCCCGGCGCCAGCAGGCCAGGGTCCAGCCACTCAAGCCCCATGTGCTGGCTCCTTGCCTGCCAGCACGGCAAGACGGTGAATGCTTTCGGCAATCACTTGCAGACCCAGCAAAAAGAAACCGGCCGGAATCAGCGCCAGCACCGGCCAGCGCGGCAGGCCGCCGGCATCGGCCGACATTTCACTCGCGCGAAACGCGGCCCAGGCATTCTGGCTGCCCAGCCAGATCAGCACCGCACACAGCGGCAGCAAAAACAGCAGGTGCCCGCCCAGCTCGATGGCGGCTCGCGCGCGGGGCGACAGCCGCTTGGCCAGCACATCGATGCGCACATGCTCGTTGCGCTTGAGCGTGTGGCCGGCGCCGAGCAGGAACACACCGGCAAAAAAATACCACTGGCCTTCGATAAGAGCGTTGGAGCCGAAGCCGGCCTTGCGCCCGATGGCGCTGATTACCGCCAGCAGTACGGCACCGAGAATGAGCCAGGCCACGGGGCGGCCAAGGGCATCGTTGAACGCGTCTATCCAACGCGCGAAACGGAGAAGTGTGTTCATGGAGTTCCCTGTTGTCGGGGAGGGTCATGCTTCCGGCAGACGTCGCGCATGATAGCCGCAGCCCACCACGACTGACCATCAAGACCGGCGGCATGACTGACCATGGCGCCGCATCAAATGGCGGCGCGGTCAATCACGAGGGGCGGCGCTCGGGCATTATCGGCGCGTCAACGGTCTGCCCCACGGGCACGCCTCATAGAAGTCGACGTCGAAGGAGACAGCGCATGAATGCCAATCAGGTACAAGGCCTCGGCCTCAACATGCTGGGCCGCTTTGCCCAGAGCAACTGGCCCGACCGTCTCGGGGTCCGCAAGTCGTTCGAGCGCCTGCTCTACACCGGCAGCAAAACCGGCTTCCAGTTGGCCGGCGTCGCCGCGCGCCAGTTCAACAAGACGCCCAAGCTTGATGGCAAACAGCGCCTGCCAGCCGCCGCCAAGGGCGTGTTCGACCTGAGCCTGAGCGACGAACAACAAATGATGCGCGAAACGCTGCAACGCTTCGCCAAAGAAATGCTGCGCCCAGCCGCGCATGCGGCCGATCACACCGGCGAGTTCCCGGCCGACATCCGCACGCAGGCACAGGAGCTGGGCCTGAATTTCTATGCGGTGCCGGAAGCGCTGGGCGGCATGGCCGCTGAGCAGTCTGTCGTCACCAATGTGCTGATGGCAGAAGACCTCGGCTATGGCGATTTCACGCTCGGCGCCGTGATCCTGGCGCCGATGGGCGTGGCCAATGCACTCACCCGCTGGGGCACCAAAGAACAGCAAGAGCAATATCTCTCGGCCTTCGCCGAGGAAGTGCCACCACTGGCCACTTTCGCGCTGTGCGAAGCCGTGCCGGCGTTCAATCCCAACCAGTTGAGCACCCGCGCCCTGCGTGACGGCGGCAGCTATGTGCTGAATGGCGAAAAATCGCTGGTGCTGCTGGCACGTGAAGCCGAGCTTTTTCTGGTGGCCGCCGAGCTGGATGGCGCACCGGCCGTGTTCATCGTCAAGGGCGGCGCGGATGGCATCGCCTTCCGTGAAGACCCGGGCATGGGCCTGAAGGCTGGCGCCACCATGAAAATGCGTCTTGATAATGTGCGCGCTGAAAAACTTGGCGATGCCGATTTCGATTACCAGGCGTTTCTGGATCTGGGCGCACTGGCCTGGATCGGCCTGGCCATCGGCACCTGCCAGGCCGTGCTCGACTACACCATCCAGTACGCCAACGAACGCATTGCTTTCGGCGAGCCGATTTCGCACCGCCAGAGCGTGGCGTTCATGATTGCCGACATGGCCATCGAAATTGACGCCATGCGCATGCTGCTGTGGAACGCCGCCTCGCTCGCCGAAGCCGGCAAGCCCTTCCACCGCGAAGCCTATCTGGCCCGCCTGCTGGCCGCTGAAAAGACCATGAAGATCGGCAACGATGGCGTGCAACTGCTGGGTGGCCACGGCTTTACCAAGGAGCACCCGGTCGAGCGCTGGTACCGCGACCTGCGCGCCGTGGCCGTCATGCACTCCGGCTTGCACGCCTGATGTTTTTTCCCTTCTCCCCTTCAGGAGAAGGTGCCCGTAAGGCGGATGAGGGACTGTGCCGGCGCTGACCGCCGCCCCTCACCCCAGCCCTCTCCCGAATGGAGAGAGAAAATCGAATACGAGGAACTGGAAAATGAATCTTGAAAACCCGAAAAAATTCAAAATGCTGGTCGATCAGGCGCATGAAGTCGCGGTGAATTTTTTCCGCCCGATCTCGCGCAAATACGACAAGGCCGAACATGCCTACCCGAAAGAGCTGGACATGCTGGCCTCGCTGCTCGACGGATTCAATGACGGCGCCGCCGAAGCACCCAGCTCCACCGCGCTCGGCAAGCGTGGCGCCACGGATGACGGCAGCATCAAGAATGGCGCCAACATGTCGGCCGCACTCGGTGTGTTCGAACTCTGCTACGGCGACACCGCCTTCCTGCTCACCATGCCGCGTCAGGGTCTTGGCAACTCTGCGATTGGTGCAGTGGCCAACGACGAACAGCTCAAGCGTTTCAAAGGCAAGTGGGCGGCCATGGCCATCACCGAACCCGGCACCGGCTCCGACTCCGCCAACATCCGCACGACCGCGGTCAAAGATGGTGATGACTACATCATCAACGGCGAAAAGATTTTCGTGACCTGCGGCGAGCGCGCCGACTGCGTCGTGGTCTGGGCCAGCCTGGACAAGAATGCCGGCCGTGCCGCCATCAAGTCCTTTGTGGTCGAGCGCGGCACGCCGGGCATGCGTGTGGAGCGTCTGGAGCACAAGCTCGGCATCAAGGCCTCCGACACCGCCGTCATCAATTTCACTGACTGCCGCGTACCGGCCGCCAATCTGCTCGGCAACCCGGAAATCGATGTCGCTAAGGGTTTTGCCGGCGTCATGGAAACCTTCGACAACACCCGCCCGCTGGTAGCGGCCATGGCCGTCGGCTGCGCCAAGGCCTCGCTGGAGCGCATCAAAGAACTGTGCAAGGACCATCTCGATCCGGCCTACGGCACACCGCCGCTGAACGCATCGAATATCGAAGCCACCATTTACCGGCTCGAAGCCGAGTGGGAAGCTTGCCGCCTGCTCACGCTGAAAGCCTGCTGGATGGCCGACAACAAGAAGCCGAACTCGAAAGAAGCGTCGATTGCCAAGGCCAAGGCCGGCCGTATCGGCAGTGAAATCACACTGAAGTGCGTGGAGCTGGCCGCCTCGCTTGGCTACGGCGAAGACGAACTGCTGGAAAAATGGGCACGTGATTCGAAGATTCTCGACATCTTCGAAGGCACGCAGCAAATCCAGCAGCTCATCATCGCGCGCCGCCTGCTTGGCAAGAGCTCCAGCGAACTGCGCTGAGCGGTGCCGGGAAAAACCGTTCGCCCCGGGTACTCAACCAAAGGCAGTGCCCGCCAAAGAGAACGCCCGCAAGGCGCACTCAGGGCGAACGGACACTCAGGACTTGATCCCAAAAGCTCTGCTTGAGCCCGGCCTGTCGATGGCCGAACAGAGCTCTTACTCCAGGGGCAAACCACCTGCCTGCGAGACAAAGCCGTCCGCTGGAGGAGGTCCACACGGCACGGAGACTGTGCATCATGAGCGCCGCATCAGAACGTCTCGCCGCCTTGCTGGGGCCGCTGCCCCCCGCCGTGGCCGCCTTGCCGGAAACAGCGCAGGCCGAGCTGCTGGCACGGCTGGAAACCGCATGCCGGCATCAACAAACCACGCTCGACAAAGCCTTTGATGACGCGCTGGAACATCTGCCGCGGCTGCTGCGCGGCACCGTGCGCAAGATGATCAGGCCCTGAACCATGCGTGATTTCCGCCGCCAGGCCGAACTCGTCAAACTCGCCCGCCTGCTCGATTGCCGAGACAGTGAACTCGGCTGCGTCGACCGCCTCGATGCCGACGGTCTGCGCGCCCTGCGCGAAGCCGCGCAACACGGCCTGCTCGGCGGCCAGCGCACCCTGTTCCGTCGTATTGCCGCTGCCAGCAAGCTGGTGCCCTCAGCACTGACCGCACTGATTGCCGAGCGCGCGCTGGGGCCGCTGCTCTGTGCGCGCATTTCAGCCGAATTGCCGCCACCGCGTGTGGCTGACATTGCCCAGGCGCTACCCGCTCCCTTTCTGGCGGCCGCCAGCCTTTATCTGGAGCCCGCGCAAACCATCACGCTGGTCGAACACCTGCCGCAACGCCAGATCCTGCTGGTGGCGCAGGAACTGGTGCGCCGTGGCGAATTCATCACGCTGGGCGACATGGCCGGCGCCTTGCCGCTGCCACTAATCGGTGCCGTGCTGCGCAGCATCAACGACGGCGCCGCACTGCTGCACATCGGCTTCTTCATTGAAAATCCAGCACGGCTCAGCGCCATCATCGAGGTCTTGCCAGAAGCACAGTTGCAGGCCGTGATCCGAGCCGCCGCCGATGAACGTAATGACCTCTGGCCAGAGGCTATCGCGCTGATGACACAGGTCGACGCGCACTGGCAGGCACATCTGGCCAATCTTGCTCTGGGCGGAGACGAGGCCACTGTCACCAGCATGATTCGTGGCGTCGTGGCCCATGGCTTGTGGGATGACACCCTACCCCTGCTGCCCGCGCTCTCGGTGGACAACCAGCAGCGTCTGGTCAATCTTGCCGTCGTGCAGGATGTCGCCGTGCTGGCGCCGTTGGTCGAGGCCGCCCGCTACAGCGATCTCTGGCACGTGCTCCTGCCACTGATCCCGCTGATGGGTGACACCACCCGGCAACTGGTCGCTCATATCGCCGACCGCCTCGACGACACCACCTTGCGCCATCTGGTGGGCGTGGCGCATCGCCATATGCTCTGGCCCGCCGCGCTGTCGCTCATTCAGGCACTGACACCCGAGCGCCAGCATCTGATGGCCTGCGTGGTGGCCGACGCGGGGGACGAGGCGATGGCCAGCCTGATCCAGAGTCTGCAAACCGAAGACGCATGGGCGCTCGTGCTGCCTCTCGTGGCGGCAATGCCGCTCGCCACGCGCACACGTCTTGTGACGCTGCCGCACTTTCAGGATGACGTGTTGCTGGCGCAAATCGTGGCCGCCAGCCGGCGCCACCGACTCTGGCGCTCCACACTGGAGCTGATTGCGTCGATGCCACCAGCACTGCAACAGCGTGTGGCACAACAGGCCGCACAACTCGATGCGGACGATCTGGCCGTGCTCTGCGACAGCCCCGCCTCCGCCGACCATTGGCAAGCCGCCATCGCACTGGTCAGCGTGATGGCAAGCCCTCAGCAACACGCGATCTGTCAGGCTCTCGCCCGCCACCACAACGACGCCTTGCTGCGCCTGCTGCAAGCACTTGACGACAGCAACGGCTGGACACCCCTGCTGGAGCTGCTGGCCAAACTCCCCGAAGCAAGCCGCGGACTGTTGCTGGAAGGCAGCCGGCAACTGCCTGCCGCCCAGCGCCTCAAGCTGCTGGCCGCCGCCTGCCGCGAGAATCAGTGCGACAGCCTCCTGTACCATGTCGCTGCGCTGCCCATCGCCGAACGCAACGACCACCTGCAACTGGTCACGCAATTACCGGCAGCGGAACAGACTTTCATTCGCCAGCGCAGCACGGCACTTGGCCTGGCCATCGACTTCTGAGGAACGCCGGCATGCACTACACCAGCGACGACAATCCCGCCGGCCATTACGCCGCCTTTGAGACCAGCACGGCTTTGCGCCGCGTCGGCGAACAACTGGTCTGGGAAGTAGAGCAGGGCAACTGGCGTCAGCACGATGCGCTGATCGCCGTGATCGAGCATTTCGACCGCGAATCCGCCAAGGCCTATGTGATGGACGGCATTCATGCCATGGGCATTACCGGCTCCGCCGAGCATTTCGTGCAGTCCACGCTGAACACGCTCTCGCTCACCATCACCAAGCTGTCGAAGCAGATCGTGCCCAAGCTCGACCGCAAACAGATGGAGCTGGCCGCCACGCATGTGCGCTCACTTTCCATCACCCTGCCTGATGGCAATGGCGGCTTTCGTACCATGACGGGCTTTCGGGTTCCCGATAGCGTGAATGCGCGCCGCGAGCAGATTGTCGCGCGCATCCGCGCCGGCCATTGGCAAGCGGAACGCAAGCAAGTGAGCCAGTTGCTCAGCGATCTGGGCGATCTGATGCTGGAAGAGATTTACCTGAAGTCGATACGCCTGATGGGCTTCGGCTTTCTCACCGAGAAAGTGATACAGGGTGGCGCGGCGGTGGGCCGTGGCTTGCAGCACCAGCTCATCAACTGGGCGGTCGGGCATTTGCAGGAGCCCGAGTTCAAAACCCTGGCGGACTACACCGAGCATCTGCACTTGCATTTGCCCGAGCCCCTGCCCCACACCTTTCTGTATTACGTCAGGGAGTGAAGTAGCGCCTTCGTCGCCGAGGTCTGGAGTGAGCACGACGCCTCACCATCACTGACGCGCCCCGAACACATCACCGCGCAACGTCACGCCGGACGACGCCACGCCGCACAGTCGCAGCGGCACCCACTCCGAAGTCGCGACGACTCTTGCAGGCGCGACCCTGCCCTGCGCTAACACACCGTGCGCTACGAAAAACCCCCTATAAAACGGCTCCCGGCATCTTCGCGGCTGAAGCCGCTCCCACAAGAGCCAGTCCCTCCGATAGCACGTCAGGGTGTGAGCGCCTCACCCGGCACACCTGCAACCGTCTTCACTTTGGCGCGGGCTCAGATACTTTCCTGCAACTGCTGCAAGATGGCGGGGTTTTCCAGTGTCGAGGTGTCCTGCGTGATTTCTTCGCCACGCGCGATGGCCCGCAGCAGACGACGCATGATCTTGCCGGAGCGCGTCTTGGGCAAGTTGTCACCAAAGCGGATGTCTTCCGGCTTGGCGATGGCGCCAATTTCCTTTGCCACCCAATCGCGCAAGGTCGTAATGATCCGTTTCGCTTCATCACCGGCCGGGCGTGGGCCTTTCAGCACGACAAACGCGACAATCGCTTCACCTTTCAGCGCATCCGGGCGCCCCACCACCGCGGCTTCGGCCACCAGTGGATTAGCAACCAGCGCCGACTCGATTTCCATGGTGCCCAAACGGTGGCCAGACACGTTCAGCACGTCGTCGATGCGGCCCATGATCCAGAAATAGCCGTCATCATCGCGATGCGCGGAGTCGCCGGCGAGGTAATAACGGCCGTTGTATTCTTCGGGGAAATACGATTTTACGAAACGGTCAGGGTCGCCCCAGAGCGTACGTACCTGCGAGGGGAACGGACGCTTGATGACCAGAAAGCCGCCGCCCTTTTCAACCGACGCCCCAGCTTCATCCACGATGTCGGCCATGATGCCGGGCAGCGGCAGCGTGCAGGAGCCGGGCTTGGTGGCAACAGCCCCCGGCAGCGGCGCCAGCATGTGCGAACCGGTTTCCGTCTGCCACCAGGTATCCACAATCGGGCAGCGGCCGCCCCCGACTTTTTCGTGATACCACATCCACGCTTCGGGATTGATGGGCTCGCCCACCGTGCCCAGCAGACGCAGCGACGACAGATCGAACTGCGCAGGCAAATCGCCACCCAGCTTGATCAGCGAACGGATGGCCGTGGGCGCGGTATAAAAAATGCTGACGCGATGGCGCTCGATCATCTGCCAGAAACGGCCCGCATCCGGATACGTCGGAATGCCCTCGAAAATGAGTTGGGTGCCGCCCACGGCCAACGGGCCATACGCCACATACGAATGGCCGGTAATCCAGCCCACATCGGCCGTGCACCAGAAAATGTCGTCCGGCTTGTGGTCGAACACCAGTTGCATGGAGTTGACGGCACCGAGCAGATAGCCGGCGCTGGAGTGCTGCACGCCCTTGGGCTTGCCGGTCGAGCCCGAGGTGTAAAGAATGAACAGCGGGTCTTCGGCATTCACCCAGACCGGCGCGCAATAATCCGGCTTGCCCTGCACCAGCTCGTGCCACCAGATATCACGCCCCTTCTGCCAGGCCACTGGCGCATCTTTTTCGTCTGCACGCTGATACACGATCACGCGCTCGACCACGTCGCCGCCATCAGTGGCAAGCGCTTCATCCGTCACCGCCTTGAGCGGCACCACTTTGCCACCACGGATACCGGCGTTAGCGGTAATCACCAATTTCGCTTTCGCGTCGATGATGCGCTCGTTCAGACTTTTGGCCGAGAAGCCGCCAAACACCACGGAATGAATGGCACCAATACGTGCGCAGGCCTGCATGGCCACCACCGCTTCCACACTCATCGGCATGTAGATGACAACACGGTCGCCCTTGGTCACGCCCAGCGATGTAAGACCGTTGGCAAACTGGCCGACCAGGCGCGACAGCTCGGCATAGGTAACGCGGCGCACCGTGCCGTTGTCGGACTCGAAAATCAGCGCGACTTTGTTGGCGAGCAGCGGCAAGTGCCGGTCAATGCAGTTGTACGACACATTGAGTTCGCCATCATGGAACCAGCGGTAAAACGGCGCACGGCTTTCATCGAGCACTTGCGTAAAGGGCTTGTGCCAGGTGAGTTGCTCGCGTGCCTGACGCGCCCAAAAGCCTTCGTAATCGGCAGCCGCCTCGGCACACAACGCATCGTATTGTGCGCGACCGGAAACGCGGGCCGCTTTTTCAAACGCAGCAGGGGCAGGAAAAACACGGTTTTCGACAAGAATGGAATCGATGTTGCTCATGCGGGTCTCCGGTGGGCCGGTACTTTTTCTTCACTGCCTGCTACGCAGTGCGTCCTTGTGGGGGTGATGTCCCGGATGGCCGGGTACAGCGGTCAGCTCTCGACGGGGCCGTTCAGCTTCCAGATTTCAAAGCCACCATCAAGGCTGTAAACCTCGGTAAATCCCTGCGAGGCCAACCACGCGGCGGCACTCTGGCTGGAGTTGCCGTGATAGCAATACACCAGCACGGGGCGCTCTTTTGCGGTGGCCTCGATAAAGTCGGACACGCTCTGGTTGTCCAGAAAGACGGCACCGGGCAAATGCCCGGCCGCGAACGACGCCGGGTCGCGCACGTCGACAATCGCAGGGCTGCGCTCCGCTACCAGCACTTGCGCCGCGGCAGGCGCGATACGTGCCCAACTCATGCGCGCATGCTCTTGCCGCCGGGAATCGGCTGCAGCAATTCTTCGGCCGGATGCAGACTGGGCAGCTTGCGCCCAATGGCCTGCTCCAGCGCCGGAATCATGAATGCATCGTCTTCACAGGCGAAGCTGATGCTGGTGCCGCTGGCGCCGGCACGACCGGTACGGCCGATGCGGTGCACATAATCATCCGTCTGTTCGGGCAGGGTGAAATTGATGACGTGGCTGACGCCGTCGATGTGAATACCGCGCCCGGCAACGTCAGTGGCCACCAGCACCTGGATGCGGCCTTCACGGAAGTTTTCCAGCGTTTTCACACGCTTGTCCTGCGGCACTTCGCCGGAGAGCATGGCGCAGGAAATATGATGCTCGCGCAGCATGTCCGACAGCCGTCGCGTCTGGTCGCGGCGGTTGGCAAACACCATGACGCGTTCCAGCTTCTGCTGAGTGATGAGGTTGTACAGCAGCTTGTATTTCTCTTCGGCCGTGACGATGTAAACCAGTTGTTCGACCGTATCGGTGGTCACGGTTTCCGGCTCGATTTCAACCTTCACCGCGCTGCACGTCCACTGCTCGGCCAGATTGAGCACATCGCGCGTGAACGTGGCCGAGAACAGCAGCGTCTGGCGTGACACCTTGGGCGGCGTCATGCGCACGATGCGCTTCACATCGGGGATGAACCCCATGTCGAGCATGCGGTCGGCTTCGTCGATGACCAGCGTTTCCACGCGATCCAGATACACATCCTGCTTGCCGGCAAAGTCGAGCAGGCGGCCCGGTGTGGCCACGACGATATCGACAAAGTCCTCGGTGAGCTGACGCCGTTGCTTGTCGTAATCCATGCCGCCGAGCACCGTAACCACCTTGAGGCCGGTGTACTTGGCCAGCTCCTGCGCATCCTTGGCGATCTGCATGGCCAGCTCGCGCGTGGGTGCGAGAATCAGCGCACGTGGCTCACCGGTATAGCGCTCTTCATCGGGCGGATTTTTCAGCAGGTCGGTAAAAATGGTGAGCAGGAACGCCGCCGTCTTGCCAGTACCGGTCTGGGCCCGGCCAATCGCATCATGACCGGCCATGGTGAACTTGAGCACGCGCTGCTGGATGGGCGTGCAGTACTGGAAGCCCAGATCCGCCACCGCGTGCAACACCGGCAAGGGCAACTTCAAATCGGTAAAGCGCATCTTGCCTTCAACAGCGGGCACATCGAACTGTGACGCGCTCCAACCGGTGGGGTCGTGATCAAACCGGCTCCGTGCCTCGGCATTTGCGGATGTCGGGCTCGGAGCGCCCGTGTTCGATGTGTCGGTATTCACAGCCTCAGTGTTCAATGCCTCGGCATTCAAGGAATCAGTATTCAAAGCGTCAGTGCTCACGGGTTTTTCTTCTCGATGGCCGCCTGTTGCGGCGTGGGTGGTGACTGCAAGGGATGTGATGGCATCAAGGGTGACGCCATGTCTTGCGGCAAAAGGGCTTGCGATAAAGGAGCTGGCGATAAAACGGCTTGCGATGACCGATCTTGTGCAGGCTGCGCTTGCGAGGCCTGAACCTGAGAAGACTGAATCTGAGAAGACTGGCCCTGCGGCGACAGCGACTGCAGGAAACGGCGCATGTCTGCTGCCGTACGCGGCGGGTCTTCTTCCATCGGAATATGGCCCAGCGTGTCATACACAATGAGCTGGCTACCAGCAATGTCGCGCTGGTAGCGCGGCGCATGCTCAACCGGAATCCAGCGGTCTTTCGCGCCCCAGAGAATCAGTGTCGGCACGCGCACATCGCTGATGCCCACGCCATCGAATGCCAGGCTGCGCATCAACTCGCTCACGGCCGGGCGCGAATCCTCGCGGCGCATCATGTCGGCATAGCGCTGTATCTGCGCCGCGGTCACATTCGCCGGCTCACCGTAAACATCGCGCACACTGGCGGCCACAATCGGATACGGCGACAGGTGGGCGGAGATCTCTCGTGTGACGGGCCACTTCATCAGCTTGACCGGCAACGGCGGCGGCAGCGGATAGCCGGCACTGTCGACGAGTGTCAGCGACCTGAGCTTTTCCGGATGCCGCCTGGCGTAATTCCAGCTGATATAGCCGCCCAGTGAATTCCCGGCCAGATGGAAAGGTTCGGACTCAAGACCCAGTGCGGGCACCAGCGCATCCATGAACGCTTGCAAATCCGCCGCCTGCACCGGGCGCGACGCCATGGGCCCGGTCAGGCCGAACGGCGGCACATCAACGGCGATGACGCGGTATTGCCCTTCCAGTTCACGTCGCCAACCTTCCCAGGTATCGGCCGACGCGGCAAAACCGTGCAGCAGCAAAAGAGGCTCACCCTGCCCCGACTCCTTTACCCGCACAGCGGCGCCAAGCAACTCGACATAGCGCGACCCTTCGCCGTAGCGGGCCCGCAAGGTATCGGCCGGAATGTCAGGAATGCCAAGCCAGTCGCGCGCGCCCCAGCCAACGCCGGCCAAAAGCACGGCCAGCGCGAGTACCACACGCCATTGCTTCACCTCAGTGATCCTTGATGAAACGTTCGCGCGCAAAGCGGATGCGCGGGTGATACACGCCATCGGCCGCGCGCTTGCCACAACCCACCACCATCACCACAAAGGCATCAGCCGGCAGTTTGAGCAGACGCTGCACACGGTGCTCATCAAAGCCTTCCATCGGGCAGGTATCAAAGCCATGTGCCCGCATCGCGAGCATGAAATTCTCGGCACCGAGTGCGACGGTTTTGGCCGCCCACACCTTCATGTCGGCCTGACTGAACGGGCCGCGAGGCATCGGACGGCGCAAGCCGGCCACCGCCGCAAACGCCCGCTTGCCGATGCCGAGTACATTGAGCGGGCCCTGGCCGTAATGAATCTTGGCTAAACGCCGGTAATAGTTGTCGACGATCTTCGGCACGGTTTCTTCTGGCCACTGCTCGATCATCATGTCGCAGTGCTCCTGCCAGGTGGCCAGACGAGCCACCACCACCACCAGCACTTGCGCCGAACGCGCCGCATTCTGACTCAGGCAGGCCGTGGCCATTTCGGCGCGCAAGGCCGGCGTGCGCACCACATGGAATTCCCAGGGCTGCAAGTTCGACGAGTTGGGGGCCAGCAGGGCCATGTCGAGGCTGTCCTGAAGAACGGCTTCGGGAACGGGCGTGTCATCAAACCGACGCACCGAGCGCCGGCTCATGACGGTCTTGCGGAATTCCTCGACATCGATATCGGGAACGGGCTCGGAATAGCGCTGCTTGCTCATGCGGTCAGGGCTCCGCCACCTGCGCCGGGCAGGCGGCCTGATACAAAATCACGGCAGCGGATGCTATCGCTGCCAACAGGTGCAGCAAGGCAGGCGTTACAGCGGCTGGACGTCTTCCGCCTGCAAACCTTTGTCGCCTTTCATGACCACAAACTCCACACGCTGACCTTCGCGCAGCGTGCGGTGGCCTTCGCCACGAATCGAACGGTAGTGCACGAACACGTCGTCGCCCTGTTCACGCGTGATGAAGCCAAAGCCCTTGGTGGCATTGAACCACTTGACCTTGCCCGCTTCGCGCGGGCCTTTCACCCGTGTGGGCAACGGTGGCAGCGCCATGATCAGCATCAGCAGCGCCGGCAGGAACACCGCGATGCTCATCGTCAGCCAGAAGGCCAGGCCAACAGGCAACACCGGTGCCACGGCAATTTCGACACCATTCACCAGCGCCACACCCACCACATAGAGCGTGAGCGCGAAATGGACCGGCTTACGCTTTTTCAGATTGCGGGCACACCAGTAGAACAAGGGACTCATGGCAAGATCAGCGACGCCGAGCAGGCGCGTGAAGTACAGCGTGGCATTGCTCAACTCAACCGGCGCACCGGCGGTAACCGGAAACAACGCCAACCATTCAACCGGCGACAGCAGCATGAAGAGGCCGTTAATGGCAAAGCCTGCGGCCAACAGGAAATAAACCAGCACCAGAAGATGTTTCTTTTTCATTCGAATGTCCTTGATACCGCAGGGCGGCAAACTCCGGCCCGAAGGTGAGACCGGAAAATAAAGGCGAGACCGGAAAAAAATGCAGTGCAACACGATCGTCCGCTTGACCGCACGGGCTAGCTTACGCATTTTAAGCACTTGTTTCCATTAGTGTTCCTTCATGCCAACCGATACCCGCACCTACCTCTCCCGGCTTTGCGACGCCCCTGCCGGCCTGCTGGGCGCGGCCGGCTCTCACCCCTTTTTGCAGGCGGCCTTCCTGATGGCCCTGGAGGACAGCGGAGCCGCCGGGCCCGGCGCACGCTGGCAGCCCTGCCATCTGCTGCTGGAGCGGGAAGGCGCTCCTCTCGCCTTGCTGCCGCTATACCGCAAACAGGACTCACGCGGCGAATACGTGTTTGACCATGACTGGGCCTCGGCCTGGGAGCGCCATGGCCATGCTTACTTTCCCAAGCTGGTGACGGCGGTGCCGTTCACGCCAGTGCCAGGCCCACGACTCCTCTGCGCACCCGGCGTCGCCATGGACACGGCGATTGCCGCCGTGCTCGCGGCACTCCCCGAGGTGATCCGGGAACAGGGCGTCTCCGGCTGGCATGGCTTGTTTGTGGAGGCTCCGTGGCTAGCCCCCGCACGGGCAGCCGGTTTTGCGGTTCGTACCGGCTGCCGCTTTCACTGGGAAAACCCGGGCTGGGCGGATTTCGATGCGTATCTGGCGGCGCTCACCAGCAAAAAGCGCAAGGACATCCGCCGTGAACGCCGCCTGCTCAACGAAGCCGGCGTGCGCTGCCGCCGTCTCCAGGGCCACGAGATCACCGCGGCCGACATGGACTTCTTTGCCACCTGCTATGCCCGCACCTATCACGAGCATGGCCAAGCCCCGTATTTACCGGCGGCGTTCTTCCAGCAACTACGGCTGACGATGCCTGAGCAGCTTCTGCTGGTCATCGCCAGCGACGACCCCGGCGATATGGCTTCGGCACTCTTCTTCCACGACGGACAGACACTCTTCGGCCGCTACTGGGGCGCCCTGCGTCGTGCCGACGGCCTGCACTTCGAGGTTTGCTATTACCAAGGCATGGAGTTTTGTCTGCACGAAGGGCTGACCGACTTCGACCCGGGGACGCAGGGCGAGCACAAATTGCTGCGCGGCTTTCATCCCCAGCTCACGCATTCGCTGCACCTGATGCAGGACTCAAGCTTCCAGAGCGCGATTGCGCGCTACGTCAGTGAAGAAAGTGTGGGGGTGATGCGCTACTGCGAAGAGGCTCAGGGATATCTGCCCTACCGGAAAGCGGATGAACAGGGTATAGCGGTGCCAGACGCAGACACGGCAGTGTCAGACAGCCCGCATTGAGATGTTGGCTGGCTCTTTTTCTACCGGGCTTTTGCTGGGGCTGTGCTTGGGCTTCGCTGGGATTGTGCTGAGGCTTTCGACCGCTGGCGTGCGGTTTTTGCGGGCGCCACTGATAGGCAGCCCAAACATGCATTGATGTTCTACCGACAACAGCTTCTTGCGACAACAGGCATGCTGCCGTCCGCATGAAGGCGCGACATCTGAAGGCCTTGCAACAAACGCATAAGGCCCCGCGTTGCGGGGCCTTATGAATGCTTGCTCAGTCGATGGGCTGAACGTCTTCCGCCTGAAAGCCCTTCTGGCCTTTCACAACGGTGAATTCAACTTTCTGGCCATCTTTCAGTGAGCGATGACCGTCGCCACGAATCGCGCGAAAATGCACAAATACATCTTCACCACCCGGACGCTGGATAAAACCGAAACCCTTGGCGTCATTGAACCACTTCACGGAGCCCTGTTCACGATTGGACATGTTGCAAAACCTCGAGAATCTCTGATCAAGAACAACCGCTGAAGCCTCCCATCGACTGCGACCGCCTGTTGACAAACATCCGGATCGTGACAGTAGTTACAACGGAATCTGCCCGATTAGACACGGAATGACAGGTGGATGCAACGACACCTCCATGACAGGAAACGCACGATTAAATGACGCTTTCGCGTGGGGCAAGACCACTGTCGCCGCACAAAAAAAGAGCCCGACGGCACCTTTCTGAGGCATGCCATCAGGCCACTGCTTCGGCCTCATATCCGCAGCAGGGCACTAGCCCGTCAAGCGCAGCCGTCCCTACAACTGCACCTGCATGAGCACCTGGATAGCCCCCTGTATTAAGAGTGCCCTGCGCTGATCAACCGCAGGCCCGTGTGCCGCGATCAAGGTGAGCGACGTCCCGTGCAAAGCAGCAGGGTGTATGGCCAGTCGATGCGGGAGTGCCGCTTTCAAGCGTCAGTTAACCACTTGTTGAAAAACGCCCATCCCGGACTTTTTCAGCCCGCGCTCCGGCACATGTCCGGAGTCGCTCTACGCCGAATCAATCACCTAGCCGTGATTGATTCGCGACCCGACCACCTTTGGCTATTTAAGCGCTTGCTGAAAAGCATTTTTCAGCAAGCGCTTAAATAGCCATGACCGGCATCGGACAGTCGAGCAATGCCGCCACGACCCTGAGCAGCTCGTACTCTTCCAGCTCAACTTTTCCGTCTGCCATGACGGCGGTCGCCGCCAACTCCAGCACCCGGCGTTTGTCTTGCAACGGCAGGCCGGCCAACTGCCCCATTTCTGCGGCGAGTCGCGAAAAGCGTGTTGCCCCTGGCGCCACCAACGGCAGCTTGCGCGACGTCAGTGTTCGCAGCAGGCGGGCATGCGTTCGCGCCAGCTTGTCGTCACGCCTGCCGCCGGCATGAAGCAAAATGGCAATCAGATGCGCTACCGACTCTTCACAATTGGCCAGCCGTGTTTGCCGCACGGGCGGCAACAAGTGCAGGTGCTTG
>JAUXNL010000047.1 GCA_030684415.1 Moraxellaceae bacterium
TCGGAATAGCCCTGACACCAGTGGACATCGCCGCTGATGATGCCCGGTAAATGCCGCTTCTTCTGCTCGGCGGAGCCAAACGCGCAGATGACCGGGCCAACCATGGAAACACCGAACGGCGACACCGGCGGCGCCCCCGCACGAGCACGTTCGAGGTCAAAAATATATCTCTGCGTCGCTGTCCATCCAGGACCACCATGCTGCGCGGACCATCCGACAACCAACCACCCCTTCCTGCCGAGCACTTGCTCCCATCCGTGTTGTTCTTCCTGCTCCAGCATCTGGCCATTATCCGCACGCGATCGGAGCGAAGCAGGTAAGTTCTCAGTGAGCCACTGGCGCACTTCGCTCTGGAAGGCCATTTCTTCTGTCGTGAACTGAAGATTCATGATGTTTCTATCTGCTTTGTAAGGTGTTGGTCTTTATGTGGGTAAAAAGGATTACTTCGGCTCTCAACCGACGTTTCTAGACATATCCTTCCAGTAAGGCTTTCGCAGCTCCGTCTTCAGAACCTTGCCGGCCCCGCTCAAGGGCAGCGGCTCGCTGCGGATCTCCACGCTGCGCGGAAGTTTGTAGCCGGCAATCTGGTCCCGGCAGTGCAAAATAATGTCGGCCGGCACCAGGCTCACCCCCGGCTTTGGAACGACGATGGCGTGCACGCACTCTCCCCACTTTTCGTCCGGGATGCCGATGACCGCGCACTCCTGCACGTCGGGATGCAAATGGATGGCGCCCTCCACCTCCACGGAAAAGACATTTTCGCCGCCGGTGATGATCATGTCCTTGGCGCGGTCGACGATGAACACGAAGCCATCTTTGCTCATGTATCCCAAATCGCCGGTATGCAGCCAGCCATTGCGCAGGGTTTCGCGCGTCTGCTGCTCCAGTTGCCAGTAGCCCCGCATCACGTTCGGGCCGCGCACGCAGACTTCGCCGATGGTGCCGGGTGGCACCTCGCCGTCGTGGGCGTCGAGTATCCTGACATCCACGCCATAGGCCGGCTGGCCGGCGCTCTCCAGCCAGTCGCCGCCGGCCGCGTGCTGCTCGGGGGACAGGAAGGAGATGACCGGGGAGGCTTCGGTCTGGCCATAGCCCTGGGTAAAGCCGACCCCCGGCATCTGCTGCATGGCGCGCATCAGCACGGCCCTCGGCATCGGCGAGGCGCCATACATGAGGCGGCGCAGGCTGGAAATGTCGTGATCGCCGATCTTTCCGGAACTGACCAGCAGGTTGATCATCACGGGCACGAGCAAGGCATGCGTCACCCGCTCGCGCGCCATCGTGGACAGCACGCTCTCCACGTCGAAGCGCGGCACCGCGCAATGCGTGGCGCCCGCCATGGTGACGGCGAAGGTGCTGGCCATGTCGGCGAGGTGGAACATCGGCGCGGCATGCAGGTAGATCGTGCTGGCGTCATAGGCCAGCGCCGGCAGCACATTGAGTGCGTTGGCCAGGAGATTGGCATGGGTGAGCATGACGCCCTTGGACTTTCCCGTGGTGCCGCCGGTGTAGAAAAGGCCCGCCAGGGTATCGCCGCCGACTGCGGCATCGGGGATCACCGGTCCCGTCGCCACGACCTGTTCGTAGGCGAGGCAGCCGTCCGGCGCCGCGCCGTCGCCCATATGGATGATGTGCTCGACCGTGGTCATGGCGGGCCGCAGCGCCGCCAGCATCGGGGCGAAGGTCTCGTCGATGAAGAGCACGCGGCTGCCGGAGTCGTTCAGCGTGTAGGCGATCTCCGCCGGCGCCAGCCGGATATTGACCGGGTTGCAGGCGGCGCCCGCCCAGGCGACCGCGTAGAAATACTCGACGTAGCGATCGCTGTTGAGCGAGAGGATGGCCACCCGGTCTTCCGGGCCCACGCCCAGCGTGCGCAAGGCCCCGGCCAGACGGGCGACACGCGCGCCGACCTCGCGCCAGGTGCGGCGGCGCTCTCCGTATATGGTGGCGAGGTGGTTGCCGCGGGTCTGGAGCGCGCGATGCAGGCCTTGGGTCAGGGACATGGGGTTACTTCCTCGCTGGCGGCGCCGGGCCGCGTCAATGCCGGCCGATGAAGGCCAGGATGGCTTCTGAAAAGATATCGTTGCGGTCGCCGGCGACCATGTGGCCGGCCTGCGCGATCTCGACGACCTCGGCATGGGGAATGAGTTCGCGCAGCTCGCGCACGCCTTCCGCGCTGACGATGTCGCTCTGCGTGCCCCGGACGAGCAGTGTCGGCGCCTGGATCCGGCGTGCCGCGGCGATACGCCGTTCCTGCTGCTGCGCCATCGCGGCCGGGTCGGCCCGCTCCGGATGCTCGAGCAGGCGGGGATCCCAGTGCCAGCGATAGCGGCCGTCGCTGCAGAGGCGCAGGTTCTTGCGCAGGCCCGAGCCGTCGCCGGCCTGCTGGCGCTGCGGGTTATAGGCCGCCACGGCGGCGCGCGCCGTCTCGAGCGATTCGAAGCCGTCCGGATAGCCGCGCATGAAGGCCACGATGCGGGCCACGCCCTCGGGCTCGATGCGGGGCGCGATGTCGACGAGCACGAGCGCGCGACAGGCCAGCCGCCCCTCGCCCACGCCCACCAGCGCGGTGATGCCGCCCATGGAGGCGCCGACGAGCACCGGCGCGCGGCCGTCCTGGGCCGGCAGCGCGGCCAGATCGGCGACCAGCGTGTCGACGCTGTAATCACTATCAGCAGCCCAGTCGCTGTCGCCATGACCCCGCATGTCGATGCTCATGGCCTCGTAGCCGCGTTGCGCGATGCGCTGCGCCGCGCCGGCCCAGGCGTGGCGTGTCTGGCCGCCGCCGTGCAGGAACAGCACCGGTCCGTCACCGCCACGGCCCCAGCGCTCCCCGCACAGCCGCACGCCGCCGTGCCCGCGCCACTCGAACAGGTCGCCCTCGTCTTCGGAAGCCAGCGCCTGCGGTGCATTCAAGGCAAGATTCATGTCGTGTGGCACTCCTTATTCCGAGTCAGGCCAGCCGGGTCAGCAGGCGCAGGGCCTGCCCGTAGCGGCGCGGAAACAGGCGCTGCTGGACATCCAGCGCCACGGCATCCGGTCCCACCAGGATGCGCGGATTCTGGCGGCGCACCCCGTCGAGAATGAGGCGGGCCGCCTGCTCCGGTGTGGTCAGCGTCAACCGGTCGAACAGGGCCACGAAATGCTCCCGGTCGCGGTCGCCGCCCGGCCCCCGGTGAAAGCGCGCGTTGCGCGCGATATTGGTGCGGACGCCACCCGGGTGCACGCTGTGCACGCTGACCGGCCCGCCCGCGAGCTCGGCGGCGAGCGCCTCGGTGAAGCCGCGAATGGCGAACTTGCTGGCGTTGTAGGCCGACTGGGTCGGCACGGCGATGAGCCCGAAGGCGCTGGAAATGTTCACCAGCGCCGCGCGCTCCTGGCGGAGCAACTGCGGCAGGAAGGCCTGGCTGCCGTGCACCATGCCCCAGAAATTGATGTCCATGACCCAGGCAAAATCCTCATGGGTCATGTGCTCGACCGTCTCGGCAAGGCCGACCCCGGCATTGTTGATGACGAGCGCGGCGCCGCCGGTCTCGCGCATCACCGCGTCGGCGAAGGCGAACATCGCCTGGCGGTCGGCCACGTCGAGCGTCTCGAGGCGCTCGACGCCGCGCAGCCGGTCCGCGACCGACCGCAGCGCCGCGTGATCGCGGTCCACCAGCACAAGACGCCCGCCCTGGCGGTCAAGGGCCTCCGCGAGGGCCAAGCCGATGCCGGAGGCGGCACCGGTGACCACGCAGACTTTTCCACGCCACGATTCCATGGTCTTCCTCCTCTCTCATGCCCTTGCGCCGGCGACCGGGCGCCGGCCGGGCGCTAGCCGATGCGCTCGGCGCCCTCCCAGAACACTGCCTCAAGCTGCTTCTTGGGCAGCTTGCCCGCCAGGTTGCGCGGCAGGGGACCAAACTCGACGCGGCGCGGGACCTTGAAGCCGTACAGCCCCTGCTCGCGGCAATGCGCCAGGATGTCCTCGGCGGTCACCGCCGCCCCCTCCCGCAGTTCGACCACGGCCGCGGGCACCTCGCCCAGGTCGGGGTCCGGCGCGCGCACCACCGCCACGTCGAGCACGGCGGTATGGCGCTTGATGACCTCTTCGATCTCGTTGGGAAAGAGGTTCACGCCGCCGCTGATGATCATTTCCTTCTCGCGCGAGGTGAGGTAGAGGAAATCATCCGGGTCGAGATAGCCGATCAGGCCGTCGTCGTACCAGAGCTGGCCCTCCACCTCGATGAAGCAGTCATCGGTCTTTTTCTGCTCGCCCACGTACTGCAGGCCGAACGTGAGCGCGGAGCGCAGCAGCACCTTGCCCTCGACGCCGCGCGCGGCCCAGCGCCCCGTCGCGGCGTCGTAGATGCGGCATTGCGCGGTGCGGACCTTGCCGACGCTGCGGTAGCGCTCCGGATGGCGGGCATAGTCCTCGGGCAGCAGGACAGTGATGATGCCCGTCTCCGAGGCGCCGTAATACTCGTGGAATACATCCCGTGGCGCGCCCTGCTCCCGGAACAGCGCATTGATGGCCATCTTCACCGGGGCCGGACAGGGCGCGGCGGCGCAGATCAACGCACGCATGCTCGACAGGTCATAGCGCTGCCTGACCTCCTCGGGCAGCGCCAGCACGCGCTCCAGCATGGTCGGCGCCACGAAGGTCCAGTTGATCCGTTCCGCCTCGATCATCTGCAGAAAGGCTTCTGCCGTGAACTTGCGCATCGGCACCACGGTCCCGCCGAACAGGAAGGGCAGTACGGCCACCTGCACGCCGGCGTGATAGAGCGGCCCCGGCACCAGCGAGCGGGCATTGCCGCTTTGCGCGTCGTGCAGGTCGCCCAGTCCGTACCAGCCGAGGGCCGAGAGCTGGCCCAGGGCCATATGCAGGGCCTCGCCGCGGCTCGCGCCACGGCGGGCACTGTCGGTCTCGCCGAACAGGGCCGCCTGGTCCAGGTTGATGAATTTAGGCGTGCCCGTGGTGCCGCCGCTATACGCCTTCGCCGACAAGTGAAAGGTTCCCGGACGCAGCCGCGGCACGGCGTCCGCCAGCAGGCACTCATAGGCGAGCGTGCCTGACGGCCCGTCTTGGCTGCCTACGACCAGAATGTGGCTGACCGTCGTGAGCTGGTCGCGGACAGCGAGCACACGGTCGAGGAAGTCGGCATCGACCACCACGACCCGGGCGCCCGCGCGCTGGATGCACTGCGCGAGTTCGACCGGCTTCAGGTGCCAGTTGAGCATCGGCATGATGATGCCGGAGAGATTGCAGGCCTGGTTGATCTCGAACCATTCGGCCCCGTTCTGAAGGAGGACGGCACAGGCATCGCCTTCGCGAAGGCCCAGCGTGTGGAGCGCGTCCACGGCGCGCAGGACGCGCTCGCGGAATGCCCGAAACGAGAATCGGCGCTCGCCATCGATCACCGCCTCGCGGGTGCCGAGACCTTCCCAGAAGCCCAGGAAGAACTCGCGTCCCAGCCCGGAGCCCTTCCGGAAATGCCGCCATGCAGCGCCCAGCAGGTTACGGGCGAGACGGCTTGCGCCCATCTGGCCGACAACCGCCCCTGCGGCAAGCCTCGCCTCCGCCGACGCCAGCAATGTCAATCGAGACATGCGTCCTCATCCTTCATCTCTGTAAGCGGGCGTGCCGCCTGCCGGCGCACGCCTCCTTCACCACCCGTTGCCCATCGCTTCATGCCGGCGCCGACTCCTCGACCCCCGGAACAAACACGGTGAGATCGTATTTTTCGGGGCGGAAAGTCTTCGCGCGCAGGACATACTCGGACGCGAGTCCGGGAAAGAGCGCGTGGTTCTCGCCATTCGCGTCGAGATACCAGCTGCGGCAGCCGGAGGTCCACGAGGTATGCCGCATCCGCGCCTGCAGCGCATCGTGCCAGGCGTCCTGCTCGCGCTGGCGCACGTTGAGGTAGCGCAGATTGCGCTCGAACAGCGTCTTGAGCGCCTGCGCGATGTAGCTGGCCTGCGCTTCGGTATAGACCAGCACCGAGGTATGACCGGGGCCGGTGTTCGGCCCCAGCATCAGGAACCAGTTCGGGAAGCCGCTGACCGCCATGCCGAGGTAGGCCTTGCTGCCGCGTCGCGCCCATACGTCGCTCAGCGACACCCCCTCCAGCCCGCGCACCTCGAAGGGCGCATTGCCGATGTCCAGGCGGAAGCCCGTGGCCAGCACGATGACATCCACCTCGTGCGTCGTGCCATCCGCCGTCACCACCCCCCGGGGGGTGACCTGAACGATGGCGTCGGTGATGACATCGACGTTTTCCTGCGCCAGGGCCGGGTAATAATCACTCGACAACAGGACTCGCTTGCAGCCGATATGGAAATCCGGCGTCAGCTTCCGGCGCAGCGCCGGGCTCTGGATTTGCCGCTTGAGATAGGCATGCGCCCCGCGCTCGAGCAGGCGGGAGGCCGGCGAATCGACGATGACGAGCGGCCCGAAAATCGCCTCGCTGGCCGCGAAAATGCCGTTCCGCACCGCCCGCTGCAGGACGGGCAGCCGCGCAAACAGGCGGCGGGTGCGCGCCGCCACCGCGAAATCGGGCTTGGGCAGCACCCAGGCCGGCGTGCGCTGGAAGACCTTGAGCCGCGACACCGTCGGCTGTATCGCCGGAATGACCTGTATCGCGCTGGCGCCGGTGCCGATGACGGCGACGCGCTTGCCCCTGAGGTCGACATCATGCTGCCAGCGCGCCGTGTGGAATTGCTGGCCCTTGAAGGTCTCAAGCCCGGGGATGGCCGGATACGCCGGATTCACCAGCCCGCCCACGGCCGAGACCACCGCACGGGCGGTCAGTTGCCTGCCGTCCTCCAGTGTCAGGCGCCAGAGGCCGGCCCGGTCATCGAAGACCGCCTGCTGGACGCTGGCGCCGAAGCGCAGCCAGGGCATGAGGTCGTATTTCTCCACGCAGCGGCGGATGTACTGGTGGATTTCGTGGTTGCCGGCGAAGCTGCGGCTCCAGTCCGGCCGTTGCTCGAAGGAATAGGAATACACCACGGACGGCACGTCGCAGGCGCAGCCGGGGTAAGTGTTGTCCCGCCAGGTGCCGCCGACATCGTCCGCCCGCTCCAGAATGACAAAGTCGGTGATGCCGGCCTGCTTGAGGCGAATTCCCGCGTTGATCCCCGAGAATCCCGCACCGATCACAATGACCCGATAATCCGCCTTTTGCGCCGGACTTGAACCGATCTGGCTGCCACGCTTTCTCATGCCACTACTCCTCACTTACCCACCTACCCAGGGCAGACGGAAAATCCATGTTCCGCGATTTGGTCATATGACCAAACCATTACCGCAAAACACCCAAGGGCTGTCAAGGGTTGCCTGTGATGCCCTGCGTATGCGCAAGCCCAACGGAGCCATCACAGAAAGCCGGGACGACGCCAGGCGGACCGAGCAGGGGGTTGACAACCTCTTGGTCGTTTGCCCAAATGATGGGCGTTTAGCCGCACTCTACGCGTTTAAGCACTGCAGTCGCGGCATTGAAACCTGCGCTCACAGGAGCTCTACATGAGAGTTACCGCCGCCCGCCCGCCTCATTCCAGTCTCATCATGGCCGGCCCGCGCGCCAGCGCCGAACGGTGGACGCGCTTCGTGCGTGCCGACCAGATCCACCGCAATGCCCGGCTGGTGGAGGCAATCCGGGAAACCGCCGATGCCCGTACCCTGGTGTTCGAGTGCATGGACGGCCAGCCGGTCGTGGCCTCGGCGGGCCAGTTCATGACCCTGCAACTGGACATTGACGGGCAGCGCTACAAGCGGGCCTACTCGCTGAGCCAGGCGCCCGCGGGTAACCGCTTTGCCGTCACCGTCAAGCACGTCCCGGGTGGCCGCGTGTCGGCCCTTCTCAACGAGCAACTCATGGCCGGGGACTCCGTCCAGTTCAACGGCCCAAGCGGCGATTTCACCCTGCCCGCCGTGTCTGCACCGCACTATGTCTTTGCCGCCGCCGGGTCGGGCATTACCCCGGTGATGTGCATGATGGAGGCCCTGGTTGCCGCCGCCGGAAAGGCGTCCCCCGGCATCACCCTGGTCTACGGCAATCGCCACGCCAACGACATCATCTTCGCTGACAGATTGCAGGCGCTGGCCGCCCGCCACCCCGCCCTGAAAATCGTCCACGTCCTGAGCAAGCCCGCACGTGGCTGGAAGGGCGCGCGCGGCCGGATCAGCGCCGACCACCTGC
>JAUXNL010000049.1 GCA_030684415.1 Moraxellaceae bacterium
GCCATCAGCACCGCTTCGGCCAGACCGGAGGCGCCGTCGTAAACCGAGGCATTACAGACATCCATGGCCGTGATGTTGGCCATCATGGTCTGGAATTCGTAAATCACCTGCAGTGTGCCCTGCGACGCTTCTGCCTGATACGGCGTGTAGGCGGTGAGGAACTCGCCGCGCGAGGCCAGCTCCCATACGGCCGCCGGGATGTGGTGCTCGTAAGCGCCAGCACCGATGAAGCAGAGATCGGCCTCATCGGCACGCGCACGCTCGCGCATCAGGCGTGTCACCACCATTTCGGATTCGCCATCGGGAATCGTGGTCAGGGTGTTGCCGCGCAGATGGGCCGGAATTTCGTCGAACAGCGTTTCAATGGAGGAGGCCCCGATGGTCTCCAGCATCTTGCGCACATCGTCGTCGGTATGGGGAATAAAGGGCATGGCGATGAGTCTCGGTCAGAACGTCACGCCCTCTTCCCGCAGAAGGAAGAGGGCTGGGCTGAAGATCGGGCGATAGTGTCAGGCGAAGGGATGGGCTCCTCACCCTGGCCTCTCTCCCTTCACTGAGAGAGGCTTACAGGCCACTCAGTGGCCTTCGGCGTCCACTTGCGCGTCGTAGTCGTCGGCCGAGAGCAGGTCGTCGAGTTCGGCGGCATCGGTCATGCGGATCTTGTACATCCAGCCATCGTGGTACGGATCGTTGTTGACGATTTCCGGGCTGTCGACGAGCGCAGCGTTCACTTCAATCACTTCGCCCGTCACCGGGGCGTAAATGTCCGAAGCGGCTTTGACCGACTCCACCACACCGGCTTCGTCGGCGGCCTTGAGGCTGTCACCGACTTCCGGCAGCTCGATGTAAACGAGATCGCCCAGCGCATCCTGCGCGTGTTCGGTAATGCCGACGGTGACGATATCGCCTTCAACACGGGCCCACTCGTGAGTGGCGGCGTACTTCAGTTCGGTGGGTGACTTGCTCATGGTCTTGGCCTCAGGCGGTTGCCGTTAACAAACAGTATTTGTCATTTCTTGTGGCGGTCGGAGGAAATTCCTTCGGCGCCGGAAATGACAGGATTGAATCAGTAGAGTGCTTTGCCGTTGCGCACAAACGGTGGCCGCACGATACGTGCCGGTAGGCGTTTGCCCCGGATTTCCACCTCGGCGCGTTCGCTGCTGCCGACGGGGATGCGCGCCAAGGCAATCGCTTTTTCCAGCGTCGGCGAGAACGTACCGGACGTGGTTTCGCCTTCACCCTCGGCGGTAAACACCTTCATGTGCGAACGCAGCACCCCTTTCTCTTCAAGCATCAGGCCGACGAGCCGCGATTTCACGCCAGCGGCTTTTTCAGCCACCAGTGCGTCGCGGCCGATGAAGTCATGATCCCAGGCAATCGTCCAGGCCATGTTGGCCACCAGCGGTGAAACGTCTTCGGTCATGTCGTTGCCGTAGAGGTTCATGCCGGCTTCAAGGCGCAGCGTGTCGCGCGCGCCCAGGCCACAGGGCATGACGCCAGCGGCGAGCAGGCCACGCCAGAACGCGCCGGCTTCAGCATTCGGCAGCAGGATTTCTACGCCGTCTTCGCCGGTGTAGCCGGTGCGGGCCACAAACCAGTCGCCGGCTTCGATGCCTTGAAAGACTTCCAGGCTGCGCGTTGCGGCGGCGAGGCCCGGCGCGACAGCAGCAACTTTTTCGCGCGCGTCCGGGCCCTGCACGGCAATCATGGCGAGGTCTTCGCGCTCTTTCAGGCTGATGCGGAAACTGGCGGCCTGAGCCTGCATCCAGGCCAGGTCTTTTTCGCGCGTGCCGCAGTTCACCACCACCCGCCACAGCGCCGGTGCGGCGGCGGTCGGGGCATACACGATCAGGTCGTCGATGACGCCGCCATCTTCACGCAGCATGCCGGAATACAGCGCTTTGCCGGGCGTGGTGAGGCGGGCGACATCGTTGGCCAGCAGCTTTTGCAGGTAGGCCTTGGCATCAGGGCCTTCCAGCTCCAGAAAGGTCATGTGCGAGACATCGAACATGCCGCTGGCGCGGCGCACGGCGTGATGCTCGTCCAGCACGGAGCGGTATTGCACTGGCATGTCCCAGCCGCCGAAATCGACAATACGGGCCTTGAGGGCAACATGTTCAGGATAGAGCGCGGTCTGGCGGCCCATGAATGGTCTCGGCTGGTATTGGCGGTGCGGGAGCGGAAAGCGGCGCATTCTACACCGCCGCCGCCGCCTGCTCTATGCGTCAGCAGGCCGGCGGTTGACCGGAGGGTGTCTGCCCCGGCGCCTTTGACTGAGCACGAGGCCGACGCAGCCTTCATGGCGCCGAAGGCGAAGGCGCGGCGCTATTGCCTCAGCCCCGCCGGAAATACGCTCGTGCACAGCGCCTGAATCAGTCCGGGACCAGACACCGTCGTCACCGCCCAGGCGGGGACCGGCTGCCGACAAGCGCTTAGGCGCCCTCAGCAATCGGCATCGTGGTTATTAAGCGCTCGCCGGGGAGGCGCTGATGCCCTTCGCTCTTCGACAGGCAGAAGAACGCGCGGCCGGAGGGACCGCTCACTAAAATCAGGGGCATGGTGGCCGGGCTCTTCAGGCCGCTACGGCGGCAATCGGCATTCGGCTGCTCGCCGTCTCTAGCGAGCGCCGCTCAGGGATGGCGTGCGGCGGCCGGCAGGTCGCCGGTCAGCCCCATCGCCACGCGCGCAAACTCTTGGCGCAGCGGGAGCAGATGCTGGGTGGCGCGCAGCCCCAGGTTACGCGCCACCACCAGCAGCGGGTTGTGGCTGGCAAACAGCTCGCGGAAGCCGGTCATGCTGTGCAGGATGAGCGTGTTGTGGGCGCGGCGGCGGCGCTCGTAGCGGGCCAGCGTATCGCCACTCCACCAAGGCAGCGCGCGTGCCTGTGCCCGCCGGATTTCTTCGGCCAGCACGGCGGCATCGAGCAGGCCGAGATTGACGCCCTGTCCGGCGAGCGGGTGGATGGCATGCGCGGCATCGCCGATCAGCGCCAGCCCGTCGCGGGCATAGCCGGTGGCGTGCACGGCGCGCAGCGGAAAGCTGTAGCGGCTATCCGCTTCCAGCACCTCGCCCAGCGTGCGCTCGAAGGCGAGGGTGAGTTCACGCCGGAAAGCGTCGTCGTCCAGCGCCAGCAGGCGTTGTGCCTCGGCTTCATCTTGCGACCAGACAATCGAGCAGTGGTGAGCGCCGCCATCGGCGCCCTTGAGCGGCAGAAAGGCCAGTGGGCCGGTGGGCGAGAAGCGCTGCCGGGCAGTAAAGCGGTGGGGGAGTTCTGTGCGCACGGTGGTCACAATCGCGCGCTGCGCATAATCCGTTTCGCGCACAGGCAGGTCCGCCAGACGACGCACCACCGACTGCGCGCCATCGGCGCCGATCACCAGCGCCGCCTGCAGCTGGCGGCCATCGGCCAGCGTCAGTTGCCAATAGGCCGGCAGACGCTCAAGTGCCGTGAGCTGTGCCGGGCAGAGCAGCGTGACATTGGTGGCCTGTGTGGCAACGTCAGTGAGCGCCCATTGCAGCAGGCGGTTTTCTACCAGCACACCGAGATGGCTCTCGCCCAGCTCCGCTGCCGAAAATTCCACGCGACCACTGCCGTCGGCGTCCCACACCTGCATGTCCGTGTACGGGCAGGCGCGCACGGCAGCGACTTTTTCCCAGGCGCCGACATGACGCAGCAGATTTTCCGACGCGCGCGTCAATGCCGACACGCGCGGCTCGAAGGCGTCGTCCGCCAGAGGGGCGGTCACGGGCGCACGTTCGAGCAGGGCGACGGAAAGCCCGCTGCCCTGCAGCAGGGCGGCGAGCAGTGAGCCAACCATGCCAGCGCCAACAATCACGATATCGAATGTTTCAGAAGACGAGGTCACTGGTTCAGTCCCATGGCATAGCGGGCAAGCGCCTGTTTGGCGGCGGGGAGCAAATCAAACGTCACCATGCCGGCATTGCGGGCGAAGGTGAGCCCGGGGGTGCGGTTCGAAAAGCCGCGCACAAGCCGGTCGGAAAACGTGATGACATTGTGTTGATCGCCAAGGCGTGCGTCTTCGTAATCCCGCAGCAGCGCGAGCGTGCCGGTGTCGCGGCCCTCACGGTGTGCCGCGAGCACACGCTGGGTCAGCGCGAGGCAGTCACGCAGGCAGAGATTGAAGCCCTGCCCGGCCACCGGGTGCAGCGTGTGCGCGGCATTACCGAGAATCACGGCGCGCGGCAGCGCTTGCGCCTGTGCCACGGTCAGCGCGAGCGGGTAAGCGAAACGCTTGGCGGTTTTTACAAAACGGCCGGCGCGTTTGCCAAAGGCGCTTTGCAGTGCCGTCAAAAATTCATCGTCGCTGCAATCAATCAGCGGCTGCTCCGTGCCGGCCGGCAGCGTCCACACAATCGAGCGGCGGTTGTCCGGCAGTGGCAGCAGCGCAATCGGCCCGTGCTCGGTAAAGCGCTCGAAAGCAATATGGTCGTGCGGCAAATGCGTGGCGACAGTGGTAACGAGCGCCACTTGCTCATACGGCGTGGTGGTAGCGCCGATGCCGAGGAGCGTGCGCGAGACGGATTGCGCGCCATCCGCCGCCACCAGCAGCGGGGCACTGAGCGAGAAAATTTCGTCACCGCGCGCCAGCGTTGCGGTCATTTGCGTAGGCGAAGGTGTGAGCGCCGTCAGGCGCACGCCATCCAGAATCGTCACGTTCGCGCAAGTCTTCAGCGCGCGCAGCAGCACCAGGCCCAGCCAGGCGTTTTCAATCACCTGGCCAAAGCTCTCTACGTTTTCTTCGTGGGCGACAAGGCGCGCCATGCCGAAGTGGCCGCGCTCGGAGACATGAATTTCATGGATGGGCGTCGCGTGCGTTTGCAGCTCATCCCAGAGACCGAGCTCCTGATAAGTGGCGACGGTTTTGCGTGAGAGCGCGGTGTTGCGCGCATCGAAACTGGGTCGATACGGCAGCGGCTCACCAGGACTAAGGGCCGGCAGCGTAATCGCTTCTACCAGCGTGATGCGCAGCGATGCCTCGCGCGCGAGCAGCAGCGCCAGTGTCACGCCGACCATGCCGCCGCCGATAATCAGGATGTCGGTATCTTTCATGTGCTGTGCCATGGAGGTGGTGTTGGCGGGTTCTGTTACCGCTCTCTGCATTTTTGCCGATGCTGCGTTCAGGCGCTGCTTTCGGGTGCTGCTTTTAGACCTTGCTTGCAGATGCCGGCGCTGTTGTTGTGACGGCAATCGCTATTGGCATCCATTGTCTGCGACGCCCGGTAGGCCATCGGCAAAGGCTAGGCATCAGATGGCCGGACACGAATTCAGCGCGCCATCAAGGCTTCGATGTCGGCAACGGTTTTGGGCGCGGCCTGCGTCAGCACATCGTGGCCGGTTTTGGTGACCAGCACATCGTCTTCGATGCGCACACCAATGCCGCGCCATTTTGCGTCAACTGTCATGCAGTCCGGCGCAATGTACAGGCCGGGCTCGACTGTCATCACCATGCCCGGCTCCAGCTCGCGCCACTGGTTGTCGATCTTGTAGTCGCCCACGTCGTGCACATCCATCCCTAGCCAGTGGCCGGTGCGGTGCATGAAAAACTGGCGGTACGATTCTTTGGCCACGCATTCGCTGAACGAGCCTTGCAGCAAACCCAGCGACAGCAGGCCATCCGTCAGGATGTTGACCACGCACTCATGCGGCGTATTCCAGTGCGCGCCCGGCTTGACGCTCTCGATAGCCGCCAGCTGCGAGGTCAGCACCAACTCGTAAATCGCTTTTTGTTCTGGCGAGAAGCGGCCGTTCACCGGGAACGTGCGCGTGATGTCAGACGCGTAGTGATCAAGCTCGCCCCCGGCATCAATCAGCACCAGATCACCATCTTGCATGGCGCGGTTGTTTTCAACGTAATGCAGGATGCAGGCATTGGCGCCCGAGCCCACAATCGAGTTGTAGGCCGGTGCCGGACAGCCGCCGCGCAAGAATTCGTGCATCAGCTCGGCTTCCAGCTCGTACTCGTAAAGGCCGGCGCGTGCGGTCTGCATGGCACGAACATGAGCACGAGAAGAAATCGCGGCCGCGCGGCGCATGATTTTTATTTCTTCTGCCGACTTGAACAGACGCAGGTCGTGCAGCAGGTGATCGAGCATCATGAATTCACCGGGCGCATGCAGGCCCGAGCGCGCTTTGGCGCGAATGCTGTTGACCCAGCCCATCAGCCGTTGGTCGAACAAGGGCTGTGCGCCCATCGACACGAATACACGCTCGCGGCCCTCAATCAGGCCCGGAATGATGTCGTCGAGATCGGTGATCGGAAACGCGTCGCTAGCGCCAAAATCTGCCACGGCGCCTTCGGGGCCGGCGCGGTAGCCGTTCCAGATTTCCATTTCACGGTCGCGTTCGCGGCAGAACATCACGAACTCGCCCTGGGGGCGCCCGGGAATCAGGCAGAGCACGGCCTCCGGCTCGGCAAAGCCGGACAGGTAATAGAAGTCACTGTCCTGCCGGTAGCGATATTCG
>JAUXNL010000052.1 GCA_030684415.1 Moraxellaceae bacterium
GATAATCTCGACCGCCTCACCACCGACCGGGAAGAAATACGTCGTGAAGGTCTTGGCGAACTTGGTCTTCACGTCTTCGGCGTCCTGGCGCAGGGCGCCTGCCGCAAGGTCCAGGTGCTTCAAGCGCAATGACGCCAGAGCGCCATCCCGCGCGCCCGTCAGCAGGAGGAGCGCCACAATCGCCCGATCCCGCCGCTCGATCTCGGTGTCGCCGGGCATGGTGGCCAGGACGTGGTGCATCTGCTCCAGGGTCGGAAAGGGCTTTTCGCGGACTGCACGGGCAATCCGAGCATCCTTTTCCGAGGGGCTGAAATAGTCGGCGTCGGCGTAGGTGATCTTGCTGCGATAGCCGGGCTGGTCGGCGAGCCAGACATAGAAGGCCTTCAGGGTGCGAAGGGTCGAAGCGACGGTGGCGCGGCTCAGACGCTCGCCTGTCCGGGTGTTGGCTTGATCCGCCAGACGCCGCTTGAACGCTACCACCTGCTCCCGATGGAAGGCGGCAAAGTCGCGGGCGTTTGTGGCCTCCTCAAAGCGGCTGATCGCCTTTGCGACCATGTCGATAGATGCCGTGCTGCGCCCCTTCGCCTCCCTGAGATAGACGAAGTAATTGCGCTTGATCCGCTCGTTTTTCGGATTGTGTTTGGTCATGCAGCTTCACCTCGCTTGAAATGACAGTTGGAGGGGGGAGGAACGGGCTCCGCTATGCGTGAAGCCGCCTCCACAATCCGAACCCCCACTTCGGGCAGGATGAGGCTCAGGGCATCCTCCCTGGCCTGCCGGTGCATGGTCGTGCCGCACACCTCGCAAAGGGCGCTGAGATTGCCAGCATGGCCGAGCCGCCGGTGGAAATCGACCATGCCGAGGGCTGGCCTACGGGGCGCACGGCAGCCGAAACAGTAGAGGTGTCCAGGCGGGCTGGGGTGCTTGGCCTTCTTACGCCGGCTGTCCAGGAACGCCCGAAGCACCGAGCCCTTGATAAGGAGGGGCCGGCGGCCGTCGATGGGCTCCAGACCATCACGCTTGATCCAGCCGCGCACCGTATTGACGTGCAGGCCGTAAAGCTCCGCCACCTCGGCAAGGGTGTATGCGAGGTGGATCTTGGTCAGCCGGGGGTTCAGCCGCGTGCGGGCCATGTTGGCGGCCCTCAGGCGGTTTCAATGAGGCGGCGGATCGACTCCACCTTGACCAGGGTCCGGCGCCCCAGCTTGACCGCCTCCAGCCGCCCGCTGCGCAGAAGGGCATAGATCGAGGTGCGGCCAAGGCCGAGCGCCTTGGCGGTGTCATTGATGGAAAGGAAGATGGGCTGCATTCCGGCATGTCCTCTGGTGAACGATGCCGAAAGCGTGCGGCCATTCGCGGCCGTTGGGCAGCG
>JAUXNL010000059.1 GCA_030684415.1 Moraxellaceae bacterium
CTACGGCCTCGCCCCTTCGGGGCCGCCGCCCTTCGGGCAGCGTTCAACACGGCGTTGCCGTGTTGTCGAACCTGCTCGTGCTCTCGTCCGACCGCTCACCGCCAGATACAAATGCAAAGCCCCGCACGAGGCGGGGCTTGGTGAATACTGATCCGTATGAGAGCCAAGGCCGGCCAGGATGACTCGGCCTACGGCCTCGCCCCTTCGGGGCCGCCGCCCTTCGGGCAGCGTTCAACACGGCGTTGCCGTGTTGTCGAACCTGCTCGTGCTCTCGTCCGACCGCTCACCGCCAGATACAAATCCAAAGCCCCGCACGAGGCGGGGCTTTGTATTTGTATCTGGCGGTGAGGGAGGGATTCGAACCCTCGGTACGCTATTAACGTACACACACTTTCCAGGCGTGCGCCTTAAACCACTCGGCCACCTCACCATGAAGTCGCGATGGCGGACCGTCGCGAGGCGCGCATGATATACGAGGGGGCTGTAAAGGCAAACCCGCCCTTGCGTTTTTGTCCGGCCCCCGGGGTGTTGCCGGCACAGGGCCGGGTGTAAGATGCGCCACCGCAAAAAATCAGTCGCTGACCACCCCCCTCTCCTCCATGCCTCTTTAACCGGAGTCCGGGATTCTTTTTGCCTCAGGGGGTCTCAGCAGAGGATTCCTACATGCAAGCCAGCGTCAACGTCGACGGTCATGCACGCAGCTCCGGGCTCGCCCTCACCCTTGGGGCCCTGGGCGTGGTCTTCGGCGATATCGGCACCAGCCCTCTCTACGCGCTCAAAGAGTGTTTCCACTCCAGCCACGGCATTCCGATTGTCTTCGAGAACGTGGTCGGCATTCTCTCGGTGATTTTCTGGTCACTGATCATTGTGGTTTCGCTCAAGTACATCGCCTTCATCATGCGCGCCAACAACAACGGTGAAGGCGGCATCATGGCACTACTGGCGCTGACCCTGCGCGCTGACCACTCGAAGCCCTGGCGACGCTCACTGCTAATTGCCGTCGGCCTTTTCGGGGCCGCACTTTTCTATGGCGACGGCATCATCACCCCGGCCATTTCCGTGCTGTCCGCCGTAGAAGGCTTGAAGCTCGCTGCACCCGGACTTGAGCCCTTCGTACTCCCCATTACCATTGCCGTGCTGTTCTCACTGTTCTTCATCCAGCGCCACGGCACGGCGTCGGTCGGCAGCTTTTTCGGCCCGATCATGCTGGTGTGGTTTTCGACGCTGGCCGTGCTGGGCCTGATCAATATCAGCCGTCACCCGGACATCCTGCACCTGATCAACCCGCTATGGGCCTTACGCTTTTTCATGGAGCATCAGGTCATCGCCTTTGTGACCCTGGGTGCGGTGGTACTGACAGTGACGGGTGGTGAAGCCCTGTATGCCGACATGGGCCATTTCGGTCGCGGTCCGATCCAGCGTGCCTGGTTCTTTCTGGTCTTCCCCGCGCTGATGCTCAATTACTGCGGGCAGGGAGCACTGCTGCTGGCCGACCCGACCGCAGTGGAAAATCCTTTTTACCTGCTGGCTCCGGACTGGGCGCTGTATCCCATGATCGGTCTGTCGACACTGGCGACCGTGATTGCATCACAGGCCGTGATTTCCGGCGTGTTCTCGATCACCCGCCAAGCGGTACAACTCGGCTATCTGCCGCGCTTTGAAATCCAGCACACCTCCAGCAAAGAAATCGGCCAGATCTACATTCCGTCCATGAACTGGGCACTGCTGGCCGCGATTGTGCTGCTGGTCCTCACCTTCAAGTCCTCCAGCAACCTGGCATCGGCCTATGGCATTGCCGTCACCATGACGATGATATGCGACACCATTCTGGCCATGGTGGTGGCGTACAAGATGTGGAAATGGAAGCCCATCAGTGTGGTGCTGATCGGCCTACCCTTGATCATTGTCGACCTTGCCTTTTTTGGCGCCACCTCACTCAAAGTATTACAGGGCGGCTGGTTCCCGCTGCTGATCGGTCTGGTCATGTTTACGCTCATGTCCACCTGGAAGCGTGGACGCAAACTGCTCGGCGACCGACTGGCCAACGAAACCATGCCGCTGGGCCTGTTCGTGAACTCCATCGGCGGCGCCGGTGCCTCCGTGCAAACCGTTCCGGGCACGGCCGTCTTCATGACCGGCAGCCATCGCTATGTGCCACACGCCATGCTGCACAACATGAAGCACAACAAGATCGTGCATGAGCGCAATGTGCTGCTGACGCTGGTGACACGGGACATTCCGTTTGTTGATGAGTCGGCGCGGCTGGAAGTCAGCGAGATCGCGCACAACTTCTTTCTGATCACCGGCTATTACGGCTTCAAGGAACAGCCCGATGTGCCGGCACTGCTGGCGTCGTGCCAGGAAAAGGGCATGACGTTCGACATGATGGACACCAGCTTCTTCCTCTCGCGCGAGCGAGTGGTCGCGAGCGTAGGGCCGGGTATGGCACGCTGGCGCGAAAAACTGTTTGTGGGCATGTCGCGCAACGCCGGTGCCGCTACCGACTTCTTCCAGATTCCCACCAATCGTGTGGTGGAGCTGGGCACCCAGGTCGAGCTCTGACCGCCGCCGGTACTCGGCCAACGGATGCCCAACAAAAACGCCCGGAAATATCCGGGCGTTTTTGCATCAGCAGACTGATGCCGTAAATCAAAGGTCGTGGCTCAAAGGCCGCAGCTCAAAGACCCTGGATCAAAGACTGTCGAGCCAGCGCGGCTTCTCGATACCGTAGCCTTGTGCGTAGTCCACTCCGATCTCCGAGAGAATGGCGAGAATTTCGTCGTCCTCGACATACTCGGCAATGGTCTGGATACCCATATAGTGGGCCAGATCATTGATTGAGCGCACCATGGCGTAGTCATTTTCGTCTTTGCCCAGATCGCGCACGAAGGCGCCATCAATCTTCACGAAATCAACCGGCAGATGCTTAAGGTAATTGTAAGAGGCATGGCCAGCACCGAAGTCATCCAGTGCAAACCGGCAACCAATCTTTTTCAGCTCGCGCATCAGGTCAACCGCATCAGGCAAATTGCTGATGGCCGTAGTTTCCGTGATTTCAAAGCAAAGCTTTTCGGTCGGCAGGCGGTACTCAAGCAGACGATCAAACAGATAGCTCATCATCTGTGCATCGGACAGCGAGTGGCCGGACAGGTTGATGGACACCATGCCGATTTTCGCCAGCTTTTCCGGATTGTCCTTGAGCCAGTGCAGCGCACTGTCGACGACCCAGCGGTCCACCGCGAGCATGCGGTTGTAGCGTTCAGCGGCCTGCACAAACTCGCTGGGCGGAATGTCTTCTCCGCCATCGTCG
>JAUXNL010000060.1 GCA_030684415.1 Moraxellaceae bacterium
TGTGGTCGTTCAACGGCAAGAAGTATACGGAAGCAAAGACGCCGATCGCTTTCCGCTATGGCGAGCGTCTGCGTTTTACTTTCGTCAATGACACCATGATGGCCCACCCGCTTCACCTCCACGGAATGTGGATGGAGCTAGAGAACGGCAACGGGCATTTTATCCCGCGCAAGCACACGGTCAGCATAAAACCCGCCGAGCGCGTCTCGGTGGCGATCACAGCGGACGCTCCCGGCAAATGGGCTTTTCACTGCCATTTGCTTCTGCATATGGAAATGGGAATGTTCCGTGTTATTGAAGTTTCAGACAAAGCGATTGCGGAGGTGAAAAAATGAAAAATCACTTACGAGTTTTCTTTTTCGCAATCGCGCTTGTTTCATTCGGTTTGGCAATAGACGCATCAATCGCGTCGGAGCAGGATATGCCGGGAATGAACATGCCGAAGACTAAACCGAAGCCGAAAATGAAACGTGCTTCAAAGCCGAAACCGAAAGCGAAAGCGAAACCGGTTTCCAGGCCGAAACCCACAACTGCTGCAGAGCCACCTGTAAAAACCGTATTGGCTAAACCTGCGGCAAAACCCGCGGATATAAATATGCCAATGGATATGCCGATGCCGTCGTCAACACCAAAGCCGACACCGATACCGATGGATATTCCAATGCCGGGACCTTCACCATTTCCATCACCTGCGCGAATGGATATGCAGATGCCGTCGCCAACACTAAATCCGACGCCGACGCCGACGCCGACGCCGACGGGGAGGCGGGTCGTGGCGGCCAATCCGGGCCGTTGCCGGATTGTTGGTCAATCCGGGGGGTGACATCTGCACTGGCTGTGGTATCAATTGCGCCAGCGACCAATGGGTCGCACGCAGGATGCGGTGCCCGACAACAAGAAAACCGACACCCACCGGAGGCTTTCATGCCCTCTGCACCCGAAGTTTCACATGCTGCCACGGCGCATGTGCGTCCACCTTACCCTCTGAGCTGGCAGGCCCGTGCCTTCAATGTGGCGCTGATGATGACGATCAAGCCCGTGCTTGAGCTGGCGCCCATCAATCCCACGACCATGCGTCTTGGCGACCGTATTTATGCCTTGGCCGGTGGCTTCCTGCGCCAGTTGCCTTCTTTCGTCCGCAGTGAACCGGCCCGCTTTGCCAATTTCAATGGCGAGTGGCTGCGTGCCGGCAATGGCCTGCGCGAAGACAAGGTCATGCTCTACCTGCATGGCGGCGGCTATTTCTTCAGTTCAGCCGAGGCCCACCGCCCGCTGACCTGGCGTCTGTCGCGTGCGGCGAAGCGCCCGGTGCTGGCCATCAATTACCGGCAAGGTCCCAATCATCACATCGACCTTGCGCGTGAAGATGCGCTGGAGGCTTACCAGCATCTGCTCGACCGCGGTTATCCGGCCGAGCACATCCTGATCGGGGGCGACTCTGCCGGCGGTCATCTTACGCTGGTGACCCTGCAGGCCATTCGTGATGCCGGCCTGCCCTTGCCGCGCGCCGGCCTGTGTTTTTCGCCATGGACCGATCTCAGTTGCGAAAGCGGCTCTTATGAATCCAACCGCACCCGCGACCCGATGTTTGCATCGCGTGCTGTGGCCGCGCTGTCCGGCTATTTCGCCACCGGCCGCGATCCTTTCCATCCTCATGTGTCGCCTCTGCACGGCGACTTCACCGGTTTGCCGCCACTACTGCTGACCGCCGGTTCCACCGAAGTGCTGCGCGATGACTCCCGGCGTGCGGCCCAGAAAGCGGTGGAGCAGGGGGTGCAGGTGGTTTACGAGGAATGGCGTGGTATGCCGCATGTGTTCCAACTCTTTGCCTTCTGGTTGCCAGAGGCGCGAGCAGCTTATCGCCATATCAGTCGCTTCATTCATACGGTTGAGCGCGACTGATGACGCCGCTGACAATGCCTCGAGCCGGCACTGCCTGAGCCTGAGCCTGAGCCTGAGCCTGAGCCTGAGCCTGAGCCGGCACCCGGCACAGCAAAAAGCCCGCCACTCCAGCGGGCTTTTTGCTGTGCGCCACGCGTGCAAGAGCATCGGCGTCATACGAGCCCCTCATCTTGAGCGAGAGAGCGTGAAGGGGTCTACTCCGTTAACGCGGACTGGGCTTGCGGCGATTACGGACTTCCAGAGGCCTGGATTTCGCCGCAGCATCCACTGTGTTGGCCGTCAGTGCACGGAGGTGCGCGGCCAGCCGGTGAAAATGAGCGGCTGATGCCGGCCAGGTAATGGCAAACAGGGAAGACGCAGCATGAAAGCAAAAAAGAACGGATGGCAAAGTGGTGTGCTGACGCTGTCGGTATTACTGCCCGCATTAGCATTGGCACAACCGATTTACCGGCACGGCGATGCCAACGGCAATCCGGTGTTTACCGACGATCCGCGCGGGGTGACAACGCCGGTCGAGCTGGGCGAGGGCACCACTGTCTCGGGAGAAAACCTCCGGCAGCGGCTGCCCTATGCCGTACCAGCACCATCAGGCAAGGGACGCGAGCATCCGCAAGTCATGGCGCGCCAGCAGCAACAGCAAGCTTGTGCCAAATTGCGCGACGCCTTGCTCAGCTCTCGTCCGGGCAGCGCCTTGCGGACAGAGTTGAATGACCGCTTTGATCGTGAGTGCGTGCTGCCCGGCAAATGGTGAGCGGTTGTGCGGGGGAACTCTCCCGGCTTCCTGCGGAGTTCTTCCCTCTGTGTCACCAGACCACCTGTATCGCTGATCAGGTGTTTTCAGCGCGGGATCAGCTTTCCACCCAGAGCGGTGCATCGGCGCGCAGGCCGTTGATGTTGATGCCTTCGGCAATCTCCACCTCAGCAAACTTGCCGATCAGCGCGGTATCCGGCCACGGGAAATGCACCAGCCGGTTATGTTCGGTAATTCCCACCAGATGGCCGTCCATACGCTCCGAGACTTTTTCCACCAGTACACGCTGGCGTGTGCCAACGAGCGCGTCTGTCTTGCGCGCGGTTTGCTGGCTGATGCGGTCTTTCAGGATTTGCAGCCGTACTTTCTTCACATCATCTGGCGTGTCGTCCGGCATTTCGGCGGCCGGTGTGCCGGGGCGCTTCGAATAGATGAAGCTGTAGGAGTGGTCGAAGTCCACTTCCGCAATGAAGTTCATGGTCTGCTCGAAGTCGGCATCGGTTTCGCCGGGGAAGCCGATGATGAAGTCGGACGAAATATGAATGTCCGGGCGCACGGCTTTGAGTTTCTGGATGCGCACCAGGTAATCGGCCACCGTGTGATTGCGCTTCATGCCGGCCAGCACGGCGTCTGCACCGGATTGCACCGGTAAATGCAGATGTGAAACGAGTTTCGGGGTGTCGGCGTAAACGGCGATCAGGTCGTCGTTGAATTCCAGCGGATGTGAAGTGGTGTAACGGATGCGGTCGAGGCCGGGAATTTCCGCGACATGGCGCAGCAGTTCCGCAAACGAGCAGATGCGCCCATCGTGGTGCGGGCCGCGGTAGCCGTTCACGTTCTGCCCGAGCAGGGTCACTTCACGCACACCCTTGGCGGCCAGCACGGCGACTTCGGCAATCACGTCGTCGAACGGACGTGAGACTTCTTCGCCACGTGTATAGGGCACCACACAGAACGTGCAGTACTTGGAGCACCCTTCCATGATCGACACAAACGCTTTGTAGCCTTCAACGCGCGGCTCCGGCAGATGATCGAATTTCTCGATTTCCGGAAAGCTCACATCCACCAGATGAATCTTTTTGGCGGCACGCGCATCGAGCATTTTCGGTAGCCGGTGCAAAGTCTGCGGGCCAAACACGATGTCGACATAAGGCGCGCGTTTCTGGATGCCAGCGCCTTCCTGCGAAGCCACACAGCCGCCGACGCCAATGACCACCTCCGGCCGGGCTTCCTTGAGCTTGCGCCAGCGCCCCAGTTCCGAAAACACCTTCTCTTGTGCCTTTTCGCGGATGGAGCAAGTGTTAAGCAGCAGCACGTCCGCTTCTTCCGGGTTCGTGGTCAGCTCCA
>JAUXNL010000070.1 GCA_030684415.1 Moraxellaceae bacterium
CCATGCGCGCACTTGCCAAATCCCTGTTTGCTGTCTCGTTGCTGGCGGCTTCTGCTGTCCGGGCGGATGATGGCCCTGATGACTTCTATATCGGTGTTGGCATGTTCAATGACATGGCCAACATCAATATGGAGTTTGTCACCGAAGACTGGGGCAATATCGTTGTGCGTCTGGGCCAGTTTCAGGGCCTTAAAGAGGGTGTTGCCGGCAATATCAGTGTCCGCAAGCCCCTCACCAGTGACAACCCCAAAGAGAGTGGCTACTTCATTGGCGTATTTGCGGGACAAGTGGTGGGCGATGCCTTGGGCGGCGAGACGTTCAATCGTTTAGGGGGCGGTGGCGAGCTTGGGTATCACTGGGTCAACGATTACACGCGCAAGGTATTGTCGGTCGGGATTGGTGCGGCTGAGCCGGTAGAGGCGGGTGGGAAAAAGAGCAAAGCCGAGCCCACTATCTTCTTCGAGTTCAGCATTGGTCTGGGTTACTGAGCCAAGCGCCTTCGCTTGTTGCTTATTGCTTCATCGGATGAGCTGGTTATAGCCTTATGGAATTGGCCTTCATCCGTTTCAGCGCGTAGCTTGTTTGCCCATCCAGCCGGGATGGGTTTCATGAAGCCAGTTATCACCACAAGAGGCATCGGGCTTCATGCTCAGGGATGAAGCGGGCGCCGAGCGCCCTTTGCACAGTGAAGATATTCAGCGCCTGCTGGATAGTCCCCGCGACTCTCTGGGTTTCCGCGAGCCATTCGAAAGTCTTTTCCAGCAAGACCAGCAGTCCCACCGTGAGTACCAGTCGCGGGCAGGGCTCGTGCTCGGCATCCTGATTTTCTCCCTGTTCGGCATCATGGACTGGCTGCTGATGCGGGAAGTCATTTTTACGGTATGGGCCCTGCGCTTCGGTGCCGTTGCCCTGATGCTGGGCTATCTGTTTTTGAGCAGCCGGCTGCGCCGTGGCCAGTTGGGCCAGTCCCAGTATGTCTGCACAATCCTGATTGCACTTGCGATTATTGGCGTGGTTGCCATTGCCCCGGCGTCCGGGCGCTATGTCTACCTGATGGCCTTGGTATTACTGCTGCTGTTCAGTTTTATCCTCCTGCGCACCCCGTTCAACTACTGTTTGCGCAGCACGGCCCTGATTGTGATGTTGCACAATGCGGTGCTGCTGACGGTGGCGGATGTGCCGGCGCTTGAGTGGTTAAGCCACAACATATTTTTGTTGAGCGCGGCGGGTATTGCGCTGGCGGCCAATTACTTGCTGGAGCGCAACGAGCGCCGTGCGTTTTTGCAAACACTATTAGTGCGCCAGCAAAAGGCCGAGCTTGAGGATGCGAATGCCCGGTTACAGCGCCTGGCGATCGAAGATCCGTTGACCGGTTTGGCCAATCGCCGCTTGTTCGAGTCGCAGCTTGATGAGGAGTGGCGTCGTTGCCTTCGCCAAGAGTTGCCTTTGGCCGTGATGATGATCGATGTCGACAGTTTCAAACTCTACAACGACACCTACGGCCACCAGGCAGGAGACGAATGCCTGGCCCGCATCGCTGAAGAGTTGCGTTGTTATGCTCGAAGACCGGGCGATTGTGTGGCGCGGTATGGCGGGGAAGAGTTCGTGATTGTCTGGCCTGGTGCCTCAGCAGAGGAGGCCGGTCTTGAAATGCAAAAACTGAATGAGCAGATCAGACGTTTGCGTATCCGCCATCATGTATCGCCCGTGACTGATGTGGTCACCCTCAGCATAGGGGTGGCGGCCTGCATTCCGACGGCTAATGACAGCCCTTTCCGCTTGGTGCGTGAGGCGGACATGGCGTTGTATCACGCCAAAAAGCAGGGACGTGATCGTTGCGTGCTTGCCTCTCCCGCGGCGTCGCAGGGCCGGGCGGATGTTGTTATTCTGAACATCCCGCGGCCCTGACCCCTTCTGCATGACATCCCATGTGCCTGCTGATAAACCTGTCCTTATCGAGTCTGCCAAAGCGCCTGGGCGTCGTTCGCTGGCGCTGACCTTCCCGTCGTCGCTTGAGGCTGAGTTCCAGGCGGACTATGCCGACCGCTATCGCAAGCATATGGCCATTGGCTTGGGGATTGGTCTGCTGGCCATTCTGGTCTCGGCGTTTGAAGACATTGTGTTGCCGTCGTCCGAACAGGCCATGCCCTTGTTCATCCGTTTCGGCCTGATGTTCCCGCTGAACCTTCTACTGTTTTTCATTGTCTATGAGGATTGGCGTCGGCAATGGCAGCAACCTTTGCTGATGATGGCCACACTCGGCGGTGCGTTAGGTTTTTTGCTGATGGGCTTCTTCACCTCCGGTATCCACTCACGACTGTATGTGGAGACACTGGTGCTGATACAGATATTCGGGCTGGTGTTGTTGCGCATGCAGTTTCCCTATGCGGTTGCCTGCATCATGGTGATCGGGCCGGGAGCCGCAGTGGCCTTATTCAATTTTCCGTTTTCCGGTGGTGCTGCCGATCATTTTGTGTCTCTTTCTTTGATTGTTTTTGCGGGCAGCCTTTGCCTGATTGGTAACTACTTGATGGAGAGCGCGGCGCGCAGTGACTTTCTGCAGCGGCGCTTGCTGGAGTCCCGGCAGCGCGACCTTGAGGCTAGCAACACTCACTTGCAGCGGCTTTTGCGTAGCGATGCGCTGACCGGAATTGCCAATCGCCGTTACTTTGACCAGCGTTTGACGGAAGAGTTTCGGCGCGCGGAGCGGGGCGCGTATCCGTTGGCGCTGCTCATGATCGATATCGATTATTTCAAGCCTTATAACGACACTTATGGGCACCAGGCCGGTGATGAGGCGCTGGCAGCAGTGGCTGCTGTGCTGAGTAGTTTTGCGCGTCGTCCGGGTGATCTGGCGGCGCGTTATGGCGGGGAGGAGTTTGCGCTCATCCTGCCAGGGTCGGATGAGGGGGATGCAAGAGAGATTGCTGATGAGTTGGTGTTGGCCGTTCATGCACGGGGGTTGGCGCATGGGCGTTCGCTGGTGAGCACGAACGTTACCGTGAGTGCGGGCGTGGCATCGGTTCGGCCGGGGCAGCAGGTTGTAGATGAGGCCGAGTTGATCGCGCGTGCAGACCGTGCGCTATATCTGGCCAAGCACCAAGGACGTCATCGCGCATTCAGTTGGAGTGAGGCCTCGAGTTTTTGAAGCGGCTCTGTGTTTCATGCCAACACAAGTGTCACGCGACACTTGTTGTCGGGTCAGCAACTCTCACGTTCTTTCCGTAGCAAGACTCAGTCGTCTTTCATGCACTCGTTCATGAAAGTGCTGCGCGCGTCGCCCGCAAGATCACCAGCTTTTCGATTGCATTCGGATACTTTGGCCAGCATGGGCGGAACATTGTTGCTGCGGGCTTTGTTTCGTACGCATTTTGCGATCGCCTGACGTCGCTCTTCGCCGGCTTTGTCGGCCGCCTGCTCGGTGCAGTCATTGCGCACATAACGGGCATCGTTGGCTGTTGCCACCGCTGGGCCTGCCATCATGCTTGAGAGGAGGATTGCAAGGGCGGTGCCCTGCAGTACGGATTTTTTCATGTTGTTATCCATTCCGTCAGTTGCAGTACAACAATCACAAATTGTGACACGTGCACCTCCATTTTAGGTTGCTCCCTCTGCACGGGTCTAGATAAAGGCAGGCATACGGGGCCATAAACCTTTTTTTCCGATGAGTTGCGATATTGGCGTATCAGTGGACTTGATTGTGGTCAGGGCTTTTGGGGTGTGCTTTGCAGTCGAGCCAATAGACTGGAGGTATCCCATCGGCCCCCTCCCATGGCTTGTACTTCGGCATACAACTGGTCTACCAATGCGGTAACGGGCAATGAAGCGCCAATATTTGAGGCTTCTTCTTGGCAAAGGGCGAGATCTTTACGCATCCAGTCCACCGCGAAGCCGTGCAGATAGTCGCCCGCCAACATGGTTTTGTGTCGATTTACCATCTGCCAGCTTGAGGCGGCCCCTTGAGAGATGGCATCAATGACCTTTTGTCCATCCAGTCCGGCCTTCTCTGCGAAACCCAGTCCTTCAGCCAGCGCCTGAACGAGACCTGCCACGCATATCTGGTTGACCATTTTGGTGAGTTGGCCGCTGCCGGATTCGCCCATCCATGTGACGGCGCGAGCGTAATGGCGGAGAGTGGGTTCGCTGCGGGCAAAAATTGCGGCGTCTCCTCCGCACATGATGGTGAGTTGGCCTTGCTCTGCACCCTGCTGGCCTCCGGAAACGGGAGCATCGAGAAAGTGCCGGCCCGTGTCTGCCAACAGTTTGGCGAGTGTGCGGGAGAGGCTGGCCGATACAGTGGAGTGATCGATCAGTGCGGCGTCGGGACGCAAAGTGGCCGCAATGCCTTGAGGGCCGAGGGTGACGTCGCGCAGGTCATTGTCGTTGCCGACGCAGGTGAAGGCGATATCGGCGCTGGCAGCCGCTTCTGCCGGACTGTCGGCAATTTTTCCGCCATGTGTGGTCTGCCACGCCAAGGCTTTTGAGCGGGTGCGGTTATAGACAGTGACAGTATGTCCGGCGCAGGCCAGATGCCCGGCCATGGGATATCCCATGGTGCCAAGACCAATAAAGGCGATGTTCATAGGGGTTGGCTCCTTGGCGATAGGCGTTATTGATGCGGTAATCCGGCAGGCTCGCTTTTCGTTTTCGGGAGTGACTACGACAGGCCGGTTTGTGTTTTGGCTGACTCGAGGTTCTGTAAATGGCGCTGTCGTATGAGGTTCACAACACGCCATTTATGGATTGCTGCGGTATTGCTTTGGCGCGGCCCGATACGCGTTTGAAAAACGGTTGGAGCAGAGCCTGACATGGACGGGCTGCCGACCATGAAAAAGGCCGCAGATGCGGCCTTTTTCATGGGAGCGTTGACGCTTAGCGCTTGTCTTCCGGCACGAAGTCACGCTGGGTGTAGCCGGTATAAAGCTGACGTGGCCGACCAATCTTGTACGGCGCATCATGCATTTCCAGCCAGTGCGAAATCCAGCCCACTGTGCGCGCAACAGCGAAGATCACCGTGAACATCGAGGTAGGAATGCCGATGGCCTTGAGGATGATGCCGGAATAGAAGTCGACGTTCGGGTAGAGCTTGCGTTCGACGAAGTAGGGGTCGTTGCGCGCGGCTTCTTCCAGTTTCATGGCCAGCTCAAGCTGTGGGTCGTTGATGCCCAGTGCGGCCAGTACTTCGTCGCAGGTCTGCTTCATCACTTTGGCGCGTGGATCGAAGTTCTTGTACACGCGGTGGCCAAAGCCCATGAGCTTGAACGAGTCATTCTTGTCCTTGGCTTTGGCCAGGAACTTGTCCAGATTCTCCACCGAGCCAATTTCATCGAGCATCTTGAGCACGGCTTCGTTGGCGCCGCCATGCGCCGGGCCCCACAGTGCGGCGATGCCGGCCGCGATACAGGCATACGGGTTGGCGCCAGTAGAGCCGGTCAGGCGTACGGTCGACGTGGAGGCATTCTGCTCATGGTCGGCATGCAGGATGAAGATGCGGTCCATGGCCTTGGCCAGCACCGGATTCACTTCATAGTCAGCCGCCGGCACCGCGAACATCATTTTGAGGAAGTTCTCGGCATAGCCGAGCTTGTTGTCTGGATAGGCGAACGGCTGGCCGACCGAGTATTTGTAGCTCATTGCCGCAATCGTCGGAATCTTTGCGATCAAGCGAATGGCGGCAATGCGACGGTGCTCCGGGTTATTGATGTCCAGATTGTCGTGATAGAAGGCGGAGAGGGCGCCCACCACGCCACACATGATGGCCATCGGGTGCGCATCGCGACGGAAACCGCGATAGAAGAAGGTGAGCTGCTCGTGGACCATGGTGTGCTGGGTCACCAGATCAACAAAGTCCTTTTTCTGCTGGGGGCTGGGCAGTTCGCCATTCAGCAGCAAGTAGCAGGTTTCAAGGTAGTCGGAGCCAGTGGCGAGCTGGTCAATCGGGTAGCCACGGTGCAGCAGAATGCCTTTGTCCCCATCAATGAAGGTGATCTTCGACTCACAGGCGGCAGTCGCCATGAAGCCCGGGTCATAGGTGAAATAGCCCTGCGCGAGCACATCTTTCACATCAATGACGTCTGGCCCGAGCGAGCCTGAGGAAACGGGAAGATCAATCGACTTGTCATTGATCGTGAGCGTGGCTTTTGTGCCCGACATGGCGGTCTCCTTAGCGGGGTTCAGCGCAACCAAAGCATTTTGCGCACCATGTTTCGCAATTGCGAGGCATGGCTGGGAGGAAAAGCGAAAGACTTCAGCGAAGGCGGGCTAGCTTAATTTGTGAGGGGATTTTGTCAATCAAGTGTTTATCCGGTGTTGCGCTGTTTTTGCCGCTAAAACACGAAGTTAGCGCTGAGTGCGTGTGACTTTTGGGTCATTCGTGGGGGATGGGTGGTGCTGGCGCTCACAGAGCAGTAGAGGTGTGCGCTCGGTTGGTGCGAGTTGTGCGGTTATTGTCCAGTGCCGGCATTGCTTTGGTGCTGGCATCGTTTGCCGCGTGCAAGCACATGACTTTACGAGGAAAAATCCCTGTTACCGGTTTGTAATTCAGCAGGGCCGGCATTATACTTCCGGCCCGGTTTCAAGCCGGCCGGGAAAAGCCTGGAAACATCAGGAAAATCATTGGCTTGCGAATCCGTCGTCCTCTTTCCCAGGTACGCTCCGGCAACGGGGCCCCCAACAGGAATTTCGCTGTGAAAAGCAACCGACCTGTCAATCTCAGCTTGTCGACCGTACTGGCCGTCAACCTGAAGTCGCCGGTCGCCATCGCCTCGATTCTGCATCGCATCTCAGGCCTGGTGATCTTCGTGCTTATCCCCGTTCTCCTTTATGTGTTGCAGGAGTCCTTGGCCTCTGAGGCCGCGTTCGCCGCCGTCAAAACGGATGTGTTGGGTGGTCTGGTAGGGGGCTTTCTGGTGTTTGTGGCGCTGGCCGGCTTGCTCTACCACCTGGTCGTTGGCGCCAAGCATCTGGTGCAGGACTTTGGCATTGGTGAGTCGCTCGAAGGTGGTCGTCGCTTCGCTGTCCTGGCCCTGCTGGCGGCGGCAGGTCTGATTTTCCTCGCTTTCCTGTGGATGGTGCTGTGATGAGAAACAGTGCAACGAGCTTCAGCCGTTCCGGCTTGTCTGACTGGGTTGTCCAGCGCGTCAGCGCCTACATCCTGGCTGTCTACTTTGTTGTCATCGTCGGCTTCCTGCTCTGCAATCGCGGTGTGGGTTACGCCGAGTGGCATGCCTTCATGACTTGCACGGCCATGCGCATCTTCTCGCTCCTGGCGCTGCTGGCGTTGGCGGCGCATGCCTGGATCGGCCTCTGGACGATCTTCACGGACTATGTCACCGAGCGTCAGATGGGCCCGAAGGCCAGTGTCATCCGTCTTGTGCTGCAGACCGGCATGGCCATCTTCATTTTTGTGTATGTGGTCTGGGGCATCCAGATCCTGTGGGGGAACTGATTCATGGCCAGCAGTCTCAAGGCAAGCAACATTCCCACCCTTACGTTTGATGCGGTGATTGTCGGCGGTGGCGGCTCGGGCATGCGTGCCTCGCTGCAGCTCGCACGTGCCGGTCTCAAGGTGGCGGTGCTGACCAAGGTGTTCCCGACGCGTTCGCACACTGTGGCGGCTCAGGGCGGTATCGGCGCCTCGCTCGGCAACATGAGCGAAGACAATTGGCACTACCACTTTTACGACACTGTCAAAGGCTCCGACTGGCTGGGTGACCAAGACGCCATCGAGTTCATGTGCCGTGAAGCCCCCAAGGTCGTGTACGAGCTTGAACACATGGGCATGCCCTTCGACCGCAATGCGGATGGCACGATTTACCAGCGTCCTTTTGGTGGTCATACCTCCAATTATGGCGAGAAGCCTGTACAGCGCGCCTGCGCGGCGGCCGACCGTACCGGCCACGCGCTGTTGCATACCCTTTACCAGGGCAACCTTGCCGCCAAGACCCAGTTCTTCGTCGAGTGGATTGCGCTTGACCTGATTCGCGATGCGGATGGTGAAGTGCTCGGCGTGACCGGTATCGATCTGGCGACCGGCAATGTGGCGGTGTTTCAGGCCAAGTGCACGCTGTTTGCCACGGGTGGGGCGGGCCGTATTTACCAGGCCTCCACCAACGCCTTCATCAATACCGGTGATGGCCTCGGCATGGCGGCTCGTGCCGGCATCCCGCTGGAAGACATGGAGTTCTGGCAGTTCCACCCGACCGGTGTGGCCGGCGCTGGTGTGCTGCTGACGGAAGGCTGCCGTGGTGAGGGTGGGCTGTTGCGGAACAAGAACGGCGAGCGCTTCATGGAGCGCTATGCGCCCAACCTGAAGGATCTGGCGCCTCGTGATTTCGTGTCCCGCTCCATGGACCAGGAAATCAAGGAAGGCCGCGGCTGTGGCCCGAATGGCGATTATGTGGTGCTCGACCTCACTCATCTGGGGGCCGATACCATCCACAAGCGCCTGCCGTCCGTGTATGAAATCGGCAAGAACTTCGCCAACGTCGACTGCACGAAAGAGCCCATCCCGGTGGTGCCGACCATTCATTACCAGATGGGGGGCATCCCGACCAATATCCACGGTCAGGTGGTGGCGCCCAAGAATGGCGACCCCAACAGCGTTGTCGGCGGCTTCTATGCCATTGGCGAGTGCTCGTGTGTCTCCGTGCACGGCGCCAACCGCCTTGGCACCAACTCGCTGCTTGACCTCATCGTCTTCGGTAAGGCAGCGGGTGAGCACATCATCGGGCAGGTGGCCAAGGCGCCTGCGTCGCACAAGTCGCTGCCCAAGGATGCGCTGGACCAGACCCTGGCCCGCATCGCCCGTCTTGATGATTCGAAGTCTGGCGAATACGGCCAGGATGTCGCCAACGACATGCGTCGTGCCATGCAGAATCATGCGGGTGTGTTCCGCACTCAGAAGCTCATGGACGAAGGTGTCACCAAGATTCTCGACATCGAGAAGCGGGTGGCGAGCATCCACCTCAAAGACAAGTCCAAGGTCTTCAACACTGGCCGTATCGAGGCGCTGGAGCTGGAAAACCTGATCGAGGCCGCCAAGGCGACCATCATTTCCGCGGCCGCCCGTAAGGAGTGCCGTGGCGCCCATACCGTGGTCGACTACGAGCGTCCGGTCACTGATCCGGACTGCCCGCTGGGCCGTAACGACAAAGAGTGGATGAAGCACAGCCTGTGGTTCAAGGAAGGCAACCGTCTGGACTACAAGCCGGTCAAGCTGAGTCCGCTGACGGTGGAGTCGGTTCCTCCCAAGCCCAGAACCTTCTAAGCGCTTTCCGCAGGAATGCATCTGATGACCTTCTCTCCCCAAAAGTGGGGAGAAGGGACAGACAAAGAATCGAGAGAGGCGGCACACCATGAGCGACGTGCGTATTTTTGAAGTCTACCGCTACGATCCTGACAAGGACGCAGCGCCGTACATGCAAACTTATGAGTTGGATGTCAGCGGCAGCCGCATGCTGCTCGATGTGCTGATCCAGCTCAAACAGATGGATGAGTCGCTGAGCTTCCGCCGCTCCTGCCGCGAAGGCATCTGTGGTTCGGATGGCATGAACATCAATGGCAAGAACGGACTTGCCTGCCTGATCAACATGCGCACACTCCCGAAAAAGGTTGTGATCAAGCCGCTGCCGGGCCTGCCTGTCATCCGTGATCTCGTGGTCGACATGGGCATGTTCTACAACCAGTACGAGAAGGTGCAGCCGTATCTCATCAACGAGACGCCAGCACCGGCCAAGGAGCGTCTGCAGTCGCCGGAAGATCGCGAAAAGCTGGATGGTCTCTATGAGTGCATCCTCTGCGCCTGCTGCTCGACCAGCTGCCCGTCTTACTGGTGGAACCCGGACAAGTTCTTGGGCCCCTCGGCGCTGATTCAGGCGTATCGCTTTCTGGCCGACAGTCGCGATACGGCGACCGCCGAACGACTGGCCAACCTGGATGACCCGTTCAGCATTTTCCGCTGCCGCGGCATCATGAACTGCGTCAGCGTCTGCCCCAAGGGGCTCAATCCCACCAAAGCGATTGGTCATATCCGTAACATGTTGTTGAGCCAGGGTACCTGACCCGGGCTTGCGGCGGGCCTGGCAATGGTGCCGGGCCTGTTGGCGATACGTCCGTTTGCTGCATCAAGCGGCAGACTCAAGGCCCGGTAGCCGCCATGCGGCCAACGGGTGCACAATACCGGCCGCGTGGCCGGCCGCGACTCCAGTATTGCTGGCTGCATTGCTGGGTCGTGTCGTGGTACATCGTCGTGCCAAGGTGATGGAAGTCACCTGCTTCCCAAGTCGTATAAAGGCGAGGGGGCCGTTTCAATCGCCAGCGGTTACACTCAATGGCGGTACTTAGGTCGCGAGGTCTTACCCAGACATCGCGGGTCACAGTGCAGAGAAGGCGAAACAGCAACCGTCAGCGGACGCAGGGCCGCGCGGGCTTCTCTCTTTGGAAACATGAAAATGCAAGACGGCCTTATGTTGCGCCAGTGGAGCACCTCGCAGCTCTCGGCGGAAAACGCAGCCTACGTCGAAGAGCTTTACGAACAATTCCTCGTTTCCCCGCAGTCCGTGCCGGAAGACTGGCGCAGCTATTTCGAAAAGCTGCCAAGGGTCAATGGCATTGCTCAAGACACCCCGCACAAGGGCGTCCGCGACCAATTCCTTCTGCTCGCCAAAAACACTTCCCGGGCCCAGGCCCTGCCGACCAGCCGTGTCAGTACCGAGCACGAGCGTCGTCAGGTGGCGGTGTTGCAGTTGATTGCCGGTTACCGCAATCGTGGTCATCAGCGTGCCAAGCTGGACCCGTTGGGCTTGATGCCCCGTGAGCATGTGCCCGACCTTGAGCTGGCCACCCACGGACTGAGTCCGGCTGATCTCGACACCGTCTTCAATACCGGCAATCTGGCCATCGGCAAAGAAGAGTGCACCCTGCGCGAAATGGTGCAGGCGATGGAGGCCATTTATTGTGGCTCCATCGGCATTGAGTACATGCACATTGTCAACACCGCCGAGAAGCGCTGGATTCAGCAGCGCCTCGAGAGCGTTCGTGGCAACCCCAACTTCTCCGCCGATACCCGTAAGCACATTCTTGAGCGTGTAACAGCGGCTGAGGGGCTGGAAAAATATCTGGGCACCAAATATGCCGGCGCCAAGCGCTTCGGGCTCGAGGGTGGAGAGTCACTGATTCCGCTGGTCGACGAGCTGATCCAGCGTGGCGGTGCTTATGGTGTGAAAGAAGTGGTCATCGGCATGGCTCATCGTGGCCGACTCAACATGCTGGTGAATATTCTCGGCAAGAACCCGGGCGACCTGTTCAGCGAATTCGAAGGCAAGAGCGTCACCAAGCATGGCTCCGGTGACGTGAAATACCATCAGGGCTATTCCTCGAACGTGATGACGCCGGGTGGTGAAGTGCATTTGGCGCTCGCGTTCAATCCCTCCCATCTGGAAATTGTGTCGCCGGTTGTCGAAGGCTCCGTGCGTGCACGTCAGGATCGCCGCCGTGATACTCAAGGCCGGCATGTGCTGCCGATCAGCATCCATGGTGATGCCGCATTTGCGGGTCAGGGTGTGGTGATGGAAACCTTCCAGATGTCGCAAACCCGCGGCTACAGAACGGGTGGCACGATCCATATCATCGTCAATAATCAGGTTGGCTTTACGACCAGCAACAAAGAAGACGCGCGCTCGACCGAGTACTGTACCAGTGTCGCAAAAATGGTGCAGCCGCCGATATTCCATGTGAACGGTGACGATCCTGAGGCGGTTTTTTTCGTTACGCAGTTGGCGTTGGATTTCCGTATGGAATTCCAGAAGGACGTTGTAGTCGACATCATTTGCTATCGACGCCGTGGCCATAACGAAGCAGATGAACCTTCCGCCACGCAACCGCTGATGTATCAGGTGATCAGCAAGCTTCCGACCACGCGCGGTATTTATGCTGAGCGGCTGGTACAGGCTGGCGTGCTGACGCAGGTTCAGGCGGACGACAAGGTCGATGAATACCGCCGTGCACTCGAAGCCGGCCAGCATGTGGTCAAGGCGCTGGTGCGCGAGCCCAACAAGACCCTTTTTGTCGACTGGACGCCTTATCTCGGTCATGCGGTTGTCGATGAGTGGGATACGGGTGTGCCGCTGAAAAAGCTGCAAGCTTTGGGCAAGCAGTTGGAAAAGTTGCCTGAGGCTTTTGTGGTGCAAAAGCAGGTGCAGAAGGTACTGGAAGATCGCACCAAGATGTGGGCCGGTAATCTCGAGTTCAACTGGGGCGCGGCGGAAACGCTGGCTTACGCCACCATTCTGGATGAGGGATTTCTGATCCGACTGACCGGGCAGGATGTCGGTCGAGGCACTTTTTCACATCGTCATGCCATTTTGTACAGCCAGAAAGATGGAGCGGCGCATGTGCCGCTGAAAAACATCTCGCCGGACCAGCCTGCGTTCGATATTTACGACTCTCTGCTGTCTGAAGAAGCCGTGCTTGCTTTCGAGTATGGCTATGCCACCACGGCGCCGCAGTCACTGATTATCTGGGAAGCCCAGTTTGGAGATTTTGCCAACGGTGCGCAGGTAGTGATCGATCAGTTCATCTCCTCAGGCGAAACCAAGTGGGAGCGTCTTTGCGGCCTTACGTTGCTGCTGCCCCATGGTTTTGAAGGGCAGGGGCCTGAGCATTCGTCAGCTCGTCTCGAGCGTTTCCTGCAGCTGTGCGCTGAGCACAACATGCAGGTCTGTACGCCTACGACACCTGCACAAATTTTCCATTTGCTCAGACGTCAGGCCGTGCGCCCATTGCGCAAGCCACTGATTGTCATGTCACCAAAAAGCCTGCTGCGTCACAAGCTGGCGGTGTCGACGCTTGAAGAGCTGGCGAATGGTCAGTTCCAGACGGTGATTCCCGAAGTTGATGCCATCAAGCCTGCTGCCGTTACCCATGTGATTCTGTGCGGCGGAAAGGTTTATTACGATCTGCTCGAGAAACGGCGCGAAATGAAGCGTGATGATGTCGCCATCATCCGTATCGAACAGCTGTACCCTTTCCCCGAAAAGAAACTGGCAGAGGCACTGGCGCCCTACAAAAAAGCCAAGAGCATTGTCTGGTGCCAGGAAGAGCCGTTGATTCTGGGTGCGTGGTTTTGCACGGAGCATCATATGCACAGCGTTGTCCGGGAGTGGAACGACAAGCTGCGTACCCGGTATGTGGGGCGTCTCTCGGCAGCAGCACCTGCCTGCGGATCAGTTTATCTGCATGCGAAAGAGCAGGCGGCACTGGTTGAAGATGCTTTCAAGCCCTGACAACAAAACAAACGACACAAGGAATTTCAGAAAATGGCCCTCGAAATCAAGGCACCAGTTTTTCCTGAGTCCGTCGCTGACGGTACGGTAGCCACGTGGCATAAAAAGCCTGGTGAAGCTGTCGCGCGTGACGAGCTGATTGTGGATATTGAAACGGACAAAGTGGTGCTGGAAGTAGTGGCACCGGCTGATGGTGTGATCAGCAAAGTACTGAAAAATGAAGGTGATACGGTGTTGTCACAAGAGGTGCTGGCCTTCTTCGAAGCCGGTGCGGCGGCATCAGTCGCGGCGCCTTCGGCGGCCGCACCGGCAGTGGCCGCTGCAGCACCAGAAGTGGCTGTTCCTGATGATGCGTTGAGCCCCGCCGTTCGCAAGCTGATTGCTGAACATAATCTGGACCCGGCCAGGATTTCAGGCAGCGGCAAGGGCGGTCGCCTGACCAAGGAAGATGTTGAAGCGCATATCAAGAAACCGGCGGCACCTGCTCCGGTCGCCGCCGCACCTGCGCCTGCCGCTCAAGCCATTGCAATGGCCGTTGGTGAGCGAGTGGAAAAGCGTGTGCCGATGACTCGGCTGCGTGCAAAGGTGGCCGAGCGTCTGCTCGAAGCCAAGCAGTCCACCGCCATGCTGACCACCTTCAACGAAGTGAACATGAAGCCGGTCATGGAATTGCGTAAGCAATATGCCGAGAAGTTCGAGAAAGTGCATGGTGTGCGTCTCGGTTTCATGTCGTTTTTTGTCAGGGCCGCTGTCGAGGCGCTCAAGCGTTTCCCCGCAGTCAATGCGTCTATTGATGGTGCCGATATTGTTTATCACGGCTTTTATGATGTCGGTGTGGCGGTGTCGTCTGATCGAGGGCTTGTTGTCCCCATTCTGCGCAATACAGAGCGCATGAGTCTGGCGGAAGTGGAAAAAACCGTAGGTGACTTTGGCAAAAAGGCTAAAGATGGAAAGCTCACCATCGAAGAAATGACGGGTGGTACTTTCACCATTTCCAATGGCGGTGTTTTCGGGTCGCTGTTGTCCACGCCGATTCTTAATCCGCCGCAAACGGCCATTCTGGGAATGCACAAGATCCAGGAGCGACCGATGGCGGTGAATGGGCAGGTGGTCATATTGCCGATGATGTATCTGGCACTGTCCTACGATCATCGTCTGATTGATGGCAAGGAGGCAGTGAGCTTCCTCGTGGCCATCAAGGATCTGGTGGAAGACCCCGCCCGGTTGTTGCTGGAAATCTGATTCTCTCGGGTACCTTGCCCTGCAAGGTGCCCGTTTTTTTGCACTTACACCCACATCAGGAACGGACCATGGCACAGAGTTTTGATGTCGTCGTCATTGGCGGCGGCCCCGGCGGTTACGAGGCGGCCATCCGTGCTGCCCAGCTCGGGCTCAAGGTCGCTTGTATTGAAAAGCGCATTCACAAGGGCAAGCCATCATTGGGGGGCACCTGCCTCAATGTTGGCTGCATTCCTTCCAAGGCATTGCTGGACTCCACGCACAAGTATCACGAAGCGGCACATGATCTGGCGGTGCACGGCATCGTGATCGACAAGGTGGGTTTTGATGTCAAAACCATGCAAGCGCGCAAGGATACGGTGGTTGGCAACCTGACGGGCGGCGTCGCTCAGCTCTTCAAGGGCAATGGCATTACCTGGTTGCAAGGCAGTGGAAAGTTGCTGGCAGGGCGTCAGGTCGAATTCACGCCATTTGAAGGCGCTGCTGAGACTATAGATGCCAAAAGCGTGATTCTTGCTGCCGGCTCCGTGCCGGTAAACATTCCGGTTGCTGCACTGGTGGATGATCTGGTGGTGGACTCCACTGGTGCACTTGAGTTTCAGTCCGTACCGAAAAAGCTTGGAGTGATCGGCGCTGGTGTTATTGGTCTTGAGTTGGGTTCTGTCTGGAATCGGCTCGGCTCTGAAGTCGTTGTGCTGGAAGCGGTTGACGCTTTTTTGCCCGCCTGCGACAAGGCGGTTGCCAAAGAAGCGCAGAAAATATTTGGCAAGCAAGGTCTCGATATCCGCCTGGGTGCACGCGTTACCGGCACGGAAGTAAAGAGCAAGAAAGTCGCGGTGAAATACACCGATAAAGACGGCGAGCACGAAGAGACTTTCGACAAACTGATTGTTGCCGTGGGCCGCCGTCCGTATACGGAGGGACTGTTGTCCGCTGATTGCGGTATCAGTCTTGATGAGCGCCGCTTCGTTCATGTTGATGGTCAGTGCCGCACTTCGGTGCCTGGTGTTTATGCGGTGGGCGATCTGGTGCGTGGTCCGATGCTGGCGCACAAGGCGATGGAAGAAGGCATGATGGTGGCGGAGTTGATTGCCGGCCATCATGCCCAAGTGAATTACGACACCATCATTGGTGTCATTTACACGCATCCGGAAATTGCCTGGGTTGGCAAAACGGAAGAGCAGGCAAAGAGTGAAGGCGTTGATGTCAAGACAGGGCAGTTTGCTTTCGCTGTAAACGGGCGTGCGCTGGCGGCCAATGATACGGCCGGGTTCGTCAAGTTTGTGGCAGATGCCAAAACGGATCGCCTGCTGGGCATGCATGTCATCGGTGCAGGTGCTGCTGATATGTCCCATCAAGGCATGATTGCGCTTGAATTTGGTGCGTCTGTTGAAGATTTGCAGTTGATGACATTTGCCCACCCGACCTTGTCGGAGGCAGTGCATGAGGCGGCGCTTTCCGTGGATGGCCGCGCCATCCACGCCATTCAGCGCAAGCGTAAGTAATAAAAAAGCGAGAGGCGTCGTCCTCTCGCTTTTTTATCAGGATTCACCCGGCGGCCAACGCGGGTTCCGGGCTAACGGCGGTGCAGTGATCCTGCGCCAAACATGCAACAGAAGATGGTACTCATACGATGAATCTTCACGAATATCAGGGTAAGCAGCTCTTTGCCGAATACGGCCTGCCGGTCTCCAAAGGCTTCGCGGCCTCCACGCCGGAAGAGGCGCGTGCCGCCGCTGAACGCATTGGCGGTGGCAAGTGGGTGGTCAAGGCCCAGGTGCATGCGGGTGGTCGGGGCAAGGCCGGTGGCGTCAAGCTCGTGACTACGCTGGACGAGGTGGAAGCGTTTGCAAAAGCCAAGCTCGGCACCAATCTCGTCACCTATCAGACAGATGCCAAGGGTCAGCCCATCACCAAAATTCTTGTCGAGTCCTGCACCGATATTGCCAAGGAGCTGTATCTTGGTGCTGTGCTGGATCGCGCCTCGCGTCGCATTGTGTTCATGGCGTCTACTGAAGGTGGCGTGGAAATCGAAAAGGTGGCCCACGAAACTCCGGAGAAGATTCATAAGGCCACGATTGATCCGCTGATCGGCGGGCAGGCCTACCAGGGCCGTGACCTTGGCTACAAGCTGGGTTTGAGTCACGATCAGGTAAAGCAGTTCGTGAAAATCTTTACCGGCCTTGCCAAGATGTTTGTTGATCTCGATATGGCGCTGCTGGAAGTCAATCCACTGGTCATTACCAACGAAGGCAATCTGCACTGCCTCGATGCCAAGATCGTTATCGATTCCAACGCGCTGTTCCGTCATCCCAAACTCAAGGCCATGTATGACCCCTCGCAGGAAGACGAGCGTGAGCGTCGTGCCGCAGAGTGGGAGCTCAATTATGTTGCCCTTGAAGGCAATATCGGTTGCATGGTGAACGGCGCCGGTTTGGCCATGGCCACCATGGACATCATCAAGCTCAAGGGCGGCCAACCTGCCAATTTCCTCGATGTGGGCGGTGGTGCAACGCGTGAGCGTGTGACAGAGGCTTTCAAGATCATCCTCTCCGATGATTCCGTGAAGGCCGTGCTGGTCAACATCTTCGGGGGCATCGTGCGTTGCGACATGATTGCCGAAGGCATCATCGGTGCCGTGCAGGATGTTGGCGTGAAGGTGCCCGTGGTCGTGCGACTTGAAGGCAATAATGCCGAACTCGGTGCACAGAAGCTGAAAGAAAGCGGTCTCAACATCATCTCGGCAGCCTCGCTCAATGAAGCGGGTGATCTTGTCGTGAAGACCGTGGCCTAAAGAGGAGCAAAGAAAATGAGTGTATTGATCAACAAGAACACCAAGGTGATCTGCCAAGGCATCACCGGCTCCCAAGGCACACTGCACACCGAACAGGCGATTGCCTACGGTACGAAAATGGTCGGCGGTGTCACGCCGGGCAAGGGCGGCACCACCCATCTCGGTCTGCCGGTGTTCGACACCGTGCAAGAGGCCGTGGAAAAAACGGGTGCTGAAGCCTCTGTGATTTATGTGCCTGCTGCTTTCGCCAAGGACTCCATCTTGGAAGCTGTGGACGCCGGTATCAAGCTGGTGGTGTGCATCACCGAAGGTGTTCCCGCCATCGATATGTTGTTCGTGAAGGAATACATCGTTCGCAAGGGCGGCGTGACCCTGATCGGTCCGAACTGCCCGGGCGTAATCACGCCGGGTGAGTGCAAGATCGGCATCATGCCTGGCAACATTCATTTGCCCGGCAAGGTCGGCATCGTGTCACGCTCCGGTACGCTGACTTATGAAGCCGTGAAGCAGACGACGGATCTCGGTTTCGGTCAGTCTACCTGCATCGGTATCGGTGGTGATCCGGTTCCCGGCACGACCTTCATCGATGCGCTGACACTGTTCCAGGCCGATCCGCAGACTGAAGCCATCATCATGGTGGGCGAGATTGGCGGCAGCGCAGAAGAAGAGGCGGCGGCCTTCATCAAAGCCAATGTGACCAAGCCGGTAGTCTCTTACATCGCTGGTGTGACCGCGCCGGCTGGCAAGCGCATGGGCCAT